>NZ_ASSI01000093.1:0-64744 GCF_000466765.1 Burkholderia sp. AU4i
CGCCGCGTCCGGCCGAGCCGGCGATGGCGCAAGCGTCGTCGGCCGCGCCGCAGCGTGTCGAACCCGTCGTCAGCCGTCCCGCGGCGGCGTCGCCGGCCGCCGCACCGTCATCGGCCGCATCCGGCCAATCGTCGTCAGGCACCGTCGCACTCGACGAGCGCCCGCCGATGCAGGATTGACCGGCTATGCGTCGCGCGTGCAGCCTTCCGCCCGACGCCGCTGTCCATGCTTTTGACGCAGCGCATGATGCAAACGATGCGCTGCTTTTCTTATTCTCTTCATCCCGTCCGCAGCCATGCACGACAAAATCCTGATTCTCGACTTCGGTTCGCAAGTCACCCAACTGATCGCGCGCCGCGTGCGTGAAGCGCACGTCTACTGCGAAATCCATCCGAACGACGTGTCCGACGACTTCGTCCGCGAATTCGCGCCGAAGGCGGTGATCCTGTCGGGCAGCCACGCGAGCACGTACGAAGACCACCAGCTGCGCGCGCCGCAGGCCGTGTGGGATCTCGGCGTGCCGGTGCTCGGCATCTGCTACGGCATGCAGACGATGGCCGTGCAGCTCGGCGGCAAGGTCGAGTGGAGCGACCACCGCGAATTCGGTTACGCGGAAATGCGCGCGCACGGCCATACGCGCCTGCTCGACGGCATCGAGGATTTCAAGACGGACGAAGGCCACGGGATGCTGAAGGTCTGGATGAGCCACGGCGACAAGGTGGCCGAGCTGCCGCCGGGCTTCGCGCTGATGGCGTCGACGCCGAGCTGCCCGATCGCCGGCATGGCCGACGAGGCGCGCGGGTACTACGCGGTGCAGTTCCACCCGGAAGTCACGCACACGGTGAAGGGCCGCCAGATCATCGAGCGTTTCGTGCTGCAGATCGCCGGCGCGAAGCCCGACTGGATCATGAAGAACCACATCGAGGAAGCCGTCGCGAAGATCCGCGAGCAGGTCGGTGACGAGGAAGTGATTCTCGGCCTGTCGGGTGGTGTCGATTCGAGCGTCGCAGCCGCGCTGATCCATCGCGCGATCGGCGACCAGTTGACCTGCGTGTTCGTCGACCACGGCCTGCTGCGCCTCAACGAAGGCAAGATGGTGCTCGACATGTTCGAAGGCCGCCTGCATGCGAAGGTCGTGCACGTCGACGCATCCGAACAGTTCCTCGGCCACCTGGCCGGCGTGACCGATCCGGAAGCGAAGCGCAAGATCATCGGCCGCGAGTTCGTCGAGGTGTTCCAGGCCGAGGCGAAGAAGCTGTCGAAGGCGAAGTGGCTCGCGCAGGGCACGATCTACCCGGACGTGGTCGAATCGGGCGGCACGAAGACGAAGAAGGCGACGACGATCAAGAGCCACCACAACGTCGGCGGCCTGCCGGAAACGCTCGGCCTGAAGCTGCTCGAGCCGCTGCGCGACCTGTTCAAGGACGAAGTGCGCGAGCTGGGTGTCGCACTCGGCCTGCCGCCGGAGATGGTGTACCGCCATCCGTTCCCGGGCCCGGGCCTCGGCGTGCGGATTCTCGGCGAAGTGAAGCGCGAGTATGCAGACCTGCTGCGCCGCGCGGACGCGATCTTCATCGAGGAACTGCGCAACACGACCGCGACCGCGCAGGATGCGGCTGCCGGCCTGTGCGGCGAAGCCGATATCGGCAAGACCTGGTACGACCTGACGAGCCAGGCGTTCGCGGTGTTTCTGCCGGTCAAGTCGGTGGGCGTGATGGGCGATGGCCGCACGTATGACTACGTGACGTCGCTGCGCGCCGTGCAGACGACCGACTTCATGACCGCACACTGGGCGCACCTGCCGTATGCGCTGCTCGGCCGTGCGTCGAACCGGATCATCAACGAGGTGCGCGGGATCAACCGGGTCGTGTATGACATCTCGGGCAAGCCGCCGGCGACGATCGAGTGGGAGTGAGCGGTAAAAAGCGCCTCTTGAATCATTGGCTGACGCAGGACCTTGCAGGGTTTTCGTTGCGATCCGCATGGTTCTAAGCCATTGACGTAGAAGCGAACTTTCTACGAATCCGGAGACTGCCCGCCGCGTATGCGCTGCCAATGACAGTGGGGCGGGCAGTAGCCGAATGCACGATTGCGACTCGATAATCTGCCGGCAACGGGATTCGGTCGTGGCAGTAAAACTCCTTCCAGAATGCGGGACGCGGTGCGGGTTTGCGGGCACATCGAGGGCTCGTGATTGGTAACGGTAAAAGCGGTGCCCATCACGAGAACAAAAAACGAGGCTCACTGAATTCGCATTCCGCAATCCTCTTGAATCCCGTACAGCCCAGTACAAGATCGCCGACCGCGACGGCATGCATGTCGCAGTTTCTCCGGCGGGCACGTTTCCTTTTTTCGATACGATTACCTGCATTATTGAGTGAAGAGAAACGGCGGCGGCCGTGCGCCGCGTCGAAGCCCTTCGCCGAATGCGTCGCCAGTTGGCGTAATGAAGCCGGAATGGTGAATCCGAAAGTGCATTGTTGCGCTCGACAGGGATTTTGTCGTCGAATTGATGTCACGTGTTTCCCCAAAGGATCGATGTTTTTTTCGCGCAGTTTGCGCCGTTTTATCTTTTGCCACTTCCTATAATGGTCTTCAGCAACGTGGAACGCCTTGGTTCATTACGTGGCTGTATCGTCTCCGGGCGTGACCGCATTGCCGATGCGCCACGGTCAATTGGCCGTGGTATTTGGTGGCCTTCTACTGTAGTTGCAGCGTCGTGCGCCACCGCCAAAAAACGCTACGTCACAGGAAAGAAAAATGGCAAACCTACAAAACGGCATCAATGCGTGGATTTTCTTGAACGAAGACGAACCGCCACAAACCAACTACAACAGTCCCGAAAGTTGCTATCAATCGCTGATCGATTGCAAGGTTTACGACAGTGCAAATTTTCTTGGCATTGCTTTTTTCGAAGTCGTTCCCGCCGCACAGGGTTCCACGATCCAGATCGGCAACGCATCGCATTCGGGTGGGCTGACCAATCAGGATTATTTGAATTTTGTACTCCGTGATGCGCGCCAGGTGAATCCTGGAATCAAATTTCTGGCCACGATGGTGTATTCCGGCGCCAATACATTGGCGGCGGTTTTCTCGGGAGGTGGGGATCCGCAAACGCAGGCGGCCAATTTTGCGAATAATCTGGTGACATATCTCCGGAATAACGGAATGAATGGCCTGGATATCGATTGGGAAGGCGATGTTTCCGATAAAATGACGCAATCGCAGTTCCAGATTCTGTTCTCTGCAATTCGCGCCGAATTCGATCGGCAGCCGGTGAAATATTATCTGTCGTTCACGCCTGCATGGCCCACCAGTTCGATTGATTACGCTACGGTCAATAGCCAGTTCGATTTTGTCTCGCCTCAATTCTACGACGGCACGCCGCTATCGGATTTTCTTGATGCCGGCATATCGCCGTCCAGGATCGGCTATGGTGCTCAGTTCGAACCAGGAAATTCAGCCCCCAATGCCAGTGCGCAACAAGTCTGGAGCATGGTTTCGGAAGGTTTTTCTTCCGGGGGTACGCGGTACGATTATCAGGATATTTTCGTCTGGCGCTTCAATTCTGGAAACTTCCAGTTCGAGCAGGCGCAGTTCATGATTCTCGATCAACTCGGCAATCCGCCCACCAGCAACACCTTCGACGACACACCGATTATCAGCGCCGCAGGTAATCCCAACCTAACCCGAGTGACGATCCGGTCAGGCGACGTACTCAACGCGGTTCAGGCCGTCAATACCGGGACGGGGCCCTATAACACCGGTACCCAGGGAACGGGAACCGGAATATTTACCTTGTTGCAACATGGCGGAAACAGCGGGACTGCCCAGGTCATCAATATTCCGCTTGACGATCCGATCGTGTCCATTTCCGGCTACACGGGCGTGTGGTACGGCTGGCAATGTGTTTTGCAACTCACATTGACCGGGAAAAGCGGGGCAACTTACGGCCCGTTCGGCAGTATGGCCGGCTCGACCACCCGGAATGGTTTCGTACAGTCTGCTCCGGCCGGACAAAGCGTGGTCGGCTTCAGTGGATCTACGGTGACGGTTCCGTTGGCAGGGGGCAGTCAGACCGCAATTCTTGCAACGCTGAATGCCGTTTTCGCCTGAGGCACCTGATAACGAATTTTCAGTACCTGCGGCAATCGTTGACCAAGGCCATGCGACTGCATGGCCTTTTTTCAATGCGTGTCGGGAGATTCCCAAGCCGTTTTGCGCTCACATGCTGCCTGAGTCGTGAAACGTCGCGTGGCACGCGTGATGCGGCAATCCGTCATGTGCCCGACAGCGATCGCCCGTGGCCGTCGACCGATTCTCACGCATGCGCGCCCGCGAGCGAGCGCAGGTACATCGGCACTTTCGCCTTCGCCGTTGCCTGGACACGTGCCATGAGCGCGTGATCGATACGATCCAGCCCGTAAGTCCGGGCAATGTCCTGCTGCAGCCTGCACCACAGGTGGCTGGCCATTTCGGCATCGACCATCGCCCGGTGCGCCCGTCCCGATTTCGGCAATCGCAGCATGTCCGCGAGGCTCGACAGGCGATGACTCAGCGCGTCCGGGTAAATGCGGCGCGCCACGAGCATCGTGCAGGCAAAGGCATGCTCGGCCGTCATGCCAAGCAACCCGAGTTCCGCCTGCCAGAACCGTTTGTCGAAACCGGCGTTGTGGGCCACGACCGCGTGTTTGCCGACGAACGCAGCCGCTTCCTTCATGACTTTCGATGCCGGCGGCGCCGATGCGATCATCTCGTTCGTGATGCCGGTCAGCGCGACGACGTCCGACGGTATGCGTCTGCCTGCATTCATCAGACTCTGGAAACGATCGACGACTTGTCCGTCCCGGAGGAGGATGACGGCGATTTCGGTCGCACGATCACCCAGGTTAGGCGAAAGTCCGGTTGTTTCGAAGTCCAGTACCGCAACGGTTTGCATGGTCGAATCCTGTTGCTTCACGCGGTGTCGTTCAGAGAGGCCGAGAGGTTAGCATCTCCAGGCCCGTGGCAGACTTGTTCGGCTCGAGAAACGACCATCCGTGCGGCGAAGGCCGACCCGATCGATGGCCCGGATCGCCCGCGAATGCGTCCCGATCCGCCGTTGGCTCGGCAGGACGCACAACGCTGCAACAGCGTACTGGCTGCCGGCTATCGACAGCCCATCGACCCGCGCGTCATGCCGCGAGCCCGTTTTCGCCTTCGACGATCCGGATCGGGCTCGTCGCTTGTCCCGCACCCTGCCTGATGCTGAACTCGATCAGGTCCTCGTAAATCTCCCGTTGCCCGGCAGGCAGCACGGGCAGCAGCGTCTCGCGCCGCTTGTCCGCGTCGAACATCGATTCCACCAGCCATCCCGTCAGGTAGAGCGACGCAAGGCATCCGCCCGCGGTCGCGACGTTGCCGTGGCACACCAGCGGCTGGTCCATCACTTGCAGCCCGACTGCCTGCAAACCCTGCCGCGCTTCGGGGTGCGTCGTCGCGCGGCGCTGCGGCAGCAGCCCGAGCCGTTCGAGAATGAAGGCGCCGCCGCAGATCGACCCGACAAGCTGGCGTTCGGGATCGAGATCGAACGACGGCAGGAAACCGGGATCGGCGAGCGCGGCCGGTACGCCTTCCTTGCCGCTCGAAAACAGGACCGCGTCGGCGCGATTGGCGTCGGCGAGCGGGCCGTGCGTCGGGATAGCCAGCCCATGGGCGGAATGCAGCACCGGCGTTGCACCCAGGATCCGGACGCGCCAGTCCTTGTTGTTGCGACCGAGGATGTCCCACATCAGGAACAGGTCGACGTCGGTGAACCGGTCGAATGCGACGAGTGCAATGTCTTTCAAGGCGGACTCCTTAAGTAATGGCGCGCTGCCGGAAGCGGCGGCGGCCGTGATAGAGTGCGCAGCCTATCTGTCCATGCCGCACCATACACAGCCTGTATGGCGATGACGATGAGCACACTGACGCGAAATGACTGGATTGCCGCGGGTTTCGACGCCCTCGACGGAGAAGGGTACGCGGGGATTTCGGCCGAGAGCCTCGCGCGTCGGCTGAACGTGACGCGCGGATCGTTCTATCACCACTTCCGCAATCGCGAGGACTTCGTCAGGACGTTGCTGACCGCGTGGGAGGACGACTACACCGCGCGCATGCTGGCGTATGCGGCGGAGGGCCACGGTGCCGGCGACACGCTGTTGCGCTACCTGCGCATTGCCGCCGAGAAACGGCCCGGGCGTGAAATCGCGATCCGCGCCTGGGCGTTGCACGATCCGCTGGTCGCGGAATGCCAGCAGCGCGTCGACGCGGCGCGGCTCGCGTTTGCGATCGACACGTCGCGCCGGCTGGTGCGCACGCCGGGCGAGGCCGAGATCGTCGGGCAGGCCGTGCACTTGTGCCTGATCGGCGGACAACAGGCCGGGCTGCGGCGCGATGCCGACCGGTTCAACGGCTTCGTGCAGCGTGCTTTTTCAATGGTCGAACGCGTGCTGCCGATGCGTCGCCCATGACGCGCCATCTGGCACACGTACCGGTGCGCGCGGCATGCGTGGCGCGGACACGGTAGTACGCAGCCGCATTCGCGTGTCCGGCGTGTGTGACGTGGCGGGCGGCGCGATATCCCGGCCCGGAAAAGTGGGTTACGCGTGCCGTGGCGACGAGGGCGGTGCCGAGCGACGGCGCAGGTGGATCAGCGGATAGGGGCGTCCTTGTCCATCGAGCGCCGATCGCCCGCAGCGCTCGAAGCCGAGCCGTTCATAGAATCGTGCTGCCGATTCGTTCTGCTCGTTGACGTCGGTCGACAGGTCGGGATGGCGCGTGAGTGCGTCTTCCACGAGCAGGCGCCCGATGCCTGCGCGATGGTGCGCGGGATCGACGAACAGGGCTTCCATGTGACTGCCGTCGAGCAGCATGAAGCCGATCGCATGGTCGGCCTCGTCGACGGCGAGATCGAGCGGCGCACCGGGCAGGAACCCGACCACTTCGGATTCGATCGCGCGACGGTCGTCGTCGCTCAGGAAGTGATGCGTGGCGTCGACCGCGTTGCGCCAGATATCCAGCACGCGTGCGCCGTCGGCCTCGGTGGACTTGCGAATTCTGATCATGTCTGACCTGTTTTGATTGGTAGTTTGAAGGTCGGCGGCTCGCCGACACCGTCATGGCCGCGATCGGGCCGCTCGCAAGGGATGCGGGCAGACGGCGTTGTTTCAGGGAGTGGCCGCGCGCCGTGCGTCGCCGAGGCCCGCTGCACGTTCGATCGCTCGGCGCGCGACGTCGCGAACGCCCGCGCTCATCGGTAAATCGTCGCGGTCGAGCTCGGCGAGATCGAACCAGCGTGCGTCGAGCGCATCGTCGCCGGCAGCAGGTGTGCCGCGCAGCCAGTTGCACAGCACCGCGACCATGACGAAATGCTGGTGCACGTTGCCGCCAGCATCGTAATCGAAGGCATCCAGCGCGGTAAAGACGTCGAGTGCCTCGACGTCGACGGTCGTCTCTTCCACGATCTCGCGCACGATCGCGTTCGCAATCGATTCGCCTGCTTCGATCTTGCCGCCAGGAAAGCCCCAGCATCCCGCATCGGGCGGATTGGCGCGGCGCACCAGCAGCACGTCGCGTTCCCGCAGGACGACGCCGATCACGGCGGGAACGGGGCGTACGGCGGCGATGACGCCGATCGGGGAGCGGGGCGAGTCGGACATGACGGATCGATGCGTGCGTGTGGTCGAGGGGGCGGCCGGTGGCGATTCACTGCGCATCGTGCGTGCGCTGCTCGATCGCGCGGATCACGGCGACCATGTCGTCCGCGCCGTGTCCGGCCCGCTCGGTCTCGCCGTAAAGCGCGTGGCAGATGTCGAGCAGCGGCGACGCGATGTTGGCGCCGCGCGCGGATTCCGCGACGAGGCGTGCATTTTTCAGCACGTCGGTGATCGCGGCCTGCACCGAGAAATCCGCCGCGACGAGTTTGCCGAGTTTCACGCGCGACACGTCGCTCGCCATCGGTCCCGCGTTCAGCACGTCGGCGAAGCGGGCGAGATCGATACCGTGGCTTTGCGCGAAATGTGTGGCTTCGGTCAGGCCGGTGACCATCGTGATGAGGAACAGGTTCACGGCGAGCTTCATCGTCAACGCCGACGGTACGTCGCCGCACACGAAGCTGTCGCGGCACAGCGGCTTCACGAGCGCGCGGACGGCGTCGACGTCGTCCGGCGCGCCGGCGAGCATCACGACGAGTTGACCGGCTTCGGCCGGCTTGCGCGAACCCGACACCGGTGCTTCGACGTAACGGCCCGACGCGGCGGCGATTTCATCGGCCAGCGCGCGCGAATAACCGGGTGCGTTCGTGCCCATGTTCACGATGGTGTGCCCGCCGACACGGGTAGCGAAACCGGACGTGCCGCGCGCGAGAACGGCGTCGATCGCCGCGTCGTTCGCGAGCATCAGGATCACGGTGGAGCAGGCGGCGAACACGTCGTCGGCGTGCTCGGCCACGCGTGCGCCGGCGTCGCGCAACGCATCGTCGCTGCCGTGCGACCGGCTCCATACGACGAGCGGCGTGCCGGCCCGCGCGAGATTGAGCGCCATCGGCGTGCCCATCACGCCGAGGCCGATGAATCCGACTGCGGTTTGCATGTTCTGACTCCCACGGTGGGTGGAGACGATCGTGGGCGTCAGTATCGCAGCGTTTCCGCACGTCTGCCATGTCGTCCGCGCACCCGCGGGAGCCACGTCACGGCCGCGCCGTCGTGTCCGCCCTTTCAGCCCTATCAGCCCTATCGGCCATGTCGGCCAAAAACGGCCACGGATAGATGCCGCGGGCATGGCCGTCGCCGAAGAGGGCGCGGATGCCGTATCCGGCTGCCTCGAGGCCGGCCAGCGTCAGGTCGGGCCGCGCATCGACACGACCGCCGTCGAGCCGGATCCTTCGGCATTCCGCGCACGGGCAATCACCGCGCAACCGCGCATAACCGATGTGTTGCGTGCGGCCGTCCGGCCAGCGGAGTGTCAACGTGCGCGCAGCGTGATCGAGCGCGATTTCGGTCGGCGCGATCATCGCGACGCCTCGTCGATTTGCCGGATCGCGATTCGCACGGCTTTGCGCACTTCCGGATCGTGATCCTCCAATGCGTGAGTGAGCGCGGCCAACGTCGCACGGTCGCGCAGTTCACCGAGCGCAAGCGCGGCTTCCTTGCGCAGGTTGCTGATCGCATGCGACAGCAGTGCGGCGACGGCCGGCGCCGCCGCAGCATCGCGCAGTTGCCCGAGCGCACGCGCGGCACGCAAGCGCACCTGCCAGTAGTCGTCGTCGAGCGCGGCGGCGAGCGGGTCGCGCGCGGCCGCGACACGCAACTTGCCGAGCGTCGTGGCCGCTTCCTCGCGCACCTGCCATTCGCGGTCGCGCAGCGCGGCGAGCAGTGCGTCGATGGTGGCCGCATCGTCGGGTGCCGCGAACCCGATCGCGCCGACCGCGGCGCGTCGCACGTCCGCTGCGGCATCGGTGGTCGCGATGCGCGCGAGCGGCGGCAGCGCACGTGGGTCCCTGAGCCAGCCGAGCACCGCGACGGCTTCAGCGCGCACCGCGGGGTGTTCGGCATCGAGTGCGCGCAGCGCGGGCGCGAACGCGCCGGGGTCGCGCAACTCGCGCAATCCGCGCAGCACGGCGCGGCGCACGAACGACTCGGGCCGGTCGGCCCATCGGCACAGCACGGTACCCGATGCCGCGTCCTTCAGTTCGGACAGGCTCTGCGCGGCGGTGGCGCGTACACCTTCGTCCGGATCGAGCAATGCGCCGCACAGTGCGTCGACGACGTCGGGCTGCTCCCAAGCGCCGAGTACGCGCGCGGCCTCGCTGCGCACGTCGGCCGACGGATCGTCGCACAGTGCCGCAACGAATGACGGCACCAGATCGGATTCCTCGAGATCGGCAAGCTCGATCAGTGCGATGCGGCGCACGGATGCGTCGGGCGCGGCGAGGCGGAGGGCGAGTGCGGCACGATCCGGATCGTGCGTGCCGGGCAGCGAGGCGGTGGAAGAGAAAGCGGTCATGGGCAAAGGATCGGTTCGGTGAAAAAGCCGCTGGTCGCGGAGCGCGATGCATGGGCGGCACGGCATGGCGATGCGAACCTGGCGAACGCCGGCCCGGCCGTCACGTCGTCGATGCACGGCCTGCACAGGCGGCACGGGCGGCACGACGACGACCGGCCGCGCGCGCTCAGCGCAGCAGGTAAGGGATGTCGACCTTGACCGCGCCGGTCGGGCAGTCGCGCTCGCACGGCATGCAGTACCAGCATTCGTCGAACTGCATGTAGGCCTTGCCCTTGGTCACGTCGATCGCGAGCAGGTCGAGCGGGCACACGTCGACGCAGACGGTGCAGCCCTTGTCGGCAATGCAGCGTTCCTCGTCGATCGTCACGGGCGCGCTGCTGCGCAGGAAGATGTCGTGCGGGGTATGGGGCACGGTAGGGCTCCTCAGAGGGCGGCCGCGAGCGCGGACGGTTCGCGGATGCGCAGATTCGTGTAGGCGCCGCGATCGTCGTCGGCGAGCGGCACGATGTACGGCTCGACCGGGCGCTTCTCGCTGCGCATCGCGCCGTCGGCGTCCTTGCGCAGCCAGGTGTGGCAGAACCATTCGGCGTCGTTGCGATGCGGAAAGTCGACGCGATGGTGGTACAGCCCCCAGCGGCTCTCGGTGCGGAACAGCGAAGCGCGCGCGGCCATTTCCGCGCAGTCGCGGATCGCGCGCACCTCGGCGGCGCGCATCAGTTCGTGCGGATGGCTTGCCTTTATCTCTTCGATATCCTCAGTAATGGCGTCAAAGCGCTGGAGGCCGATTTCCATTTTTCGCGTCACCTTCGGCGGTTGCAGATAGTCGTTCACCATGCGGCGCAGCTTGTATTCGACCTGCGCCGGTGCCAGGCCGCGCTCGCGCAGCAGCGGGGCAAGCACGCGCTTGCGTTCGGCGGCGACCTGTTCGTCGTTTACCGGCGCATGCTCGCGGCCGGCCACGTAGTCGGCCGCGTTCTGCCCGGCAAACCAGCCGTACGTAAATGCGCCGAGCATGTAGTTGTGCGGGACGGCCGCCATGTCGCCGGCCGCGTAAAGGCCGGGCACGGTCGTCTCCGCGCGTGCGTTCACGTACACACCGGACGCGCTGTGGCCGCTGCAGAAACCGATCTCGGAGATGTGCATCTCGACCATCTGGCTGCGGTAGTCGGTGCCGCGCCCCGCATGGAAGCGGCCGCGGCTCGGCCGCTCGTTCGTATGCAGGATCTGCTCGATGGTCTGGATCGTTTCCTCCGCGAGATGGTCGAGCTTGAGGAACACGGGGCCGTTGCCGCTTTGCAGTTCCTGATAGAACTCCCACATCATCTGGCCGCTCCAGTAGTCGCATTCGATGAAGCGTTCGCCCTTGCCGTTCGCGGTGAAACCGCCGAGCGGGCCGGTCACGTACGCGCACGCGGGGCCGTTGTAGTCCTTGATCAGCGGATTGATCTGGAAGCATTCGAGATTCGCGAGCGCGGCACCAGCGTGATAGGCCATTGCGTAGCCGTCGCCCGCGTTGGTGGGGTTCTCGTACGTGCCCATCAGGTAGCCCGAGGCCGGCAGGCCGAGGCGGCCGGCCGCGCCGCAGCAGAGAATCACGGCCTTCGCGCGGATCACGTGGAACTCGGCCGTGCGGCAGTCGAAGCCGAGTACGCCGCTCGCGCGGCCCAGTGCGTCGGTCAGCACGCGCGTCGCGACGATCCGGTTCGTGATCGCGATGCGTGCGCGCTTCAGTTGCCGGTACAGCACCTTCTTGATGTCGTGTCCTTCCGGCATCGGCAGCACGTACGAACCCATGTGATGGACCTTCTTCACCGCATAGTCGCCGGTGCCGTCCTTCTCGAACTTCACGCCCCAGCGGTCGAGCTGCTCGATCGTCGCGAAGCTGTGTGTCGCATACGCGTACACGGCTTCCTGGTCGACGATCCCGTCGTTGGCGATCGTGATCTCGCGCGTGTATTGCTCGGGCGTCGCATGCCCGGGAATCACCGCGTTGTTCAGGCCGTCCATCCCCATCGAGATCGCGCCGCTGCGTTTCACGTTGGCTTTTTCGAGCAGCAGCACGCGCAGGGACGGGTCGCGCTCCTTCGCCTTGATCGCCGCCATCGGGCCGGCCGTGCCGCCGCCGACCACGACGATGTCGTATTCGAGCACAGGGGTAGTCATCGTTGTTTCCTTGCAGGTTTGCGCGGTTTTTGCCGGTCGATGCGCAGCCGGTACTGGAAGGCATCGCCGCGGAAGTACAGGTATTCGTAGTCGATCGGTGCACCCGACGCGTCATGCGTGAGGCGCTCGATGCGCAGCACGGGGCTGCTTTCCTCGACCTGCAGCGCATCGACGATCTCGTCGTCGGCGAGGATCGCGTCGATCGACACGTCGGCATGGCCGAGCGGAATGCCGCAGTCGTTTTCCAGCACGAGGAAGATGTCGCGGGTCGCGAGATCGGCACCCGCGAGGCGCTTGCCGAGCGCTTCTGGCACCCAGGTCTGTTCGAGCGACACGGGCTCGCGATTCAGCAGCCGCACGCGGTGAATCTCGACGAGCGGCGCGCCTTCCGGCACGTTCAGCTTCGTTGCGAGATGGCGGTCGGCCTTGACGGTGCGGACACTGCGCACCTGGTTGACGATCTCGTAGCCCATCGACGACATCGCCTCGGCGAAACCCTGCAGCGACGTCACGTTCTGGAATGCCTTCGGCTTCGATACGAAGGTGCCCTTGCCGTGCAGCTTGAACAGCAGTCCTTCCTTCTGCAGATCGCCGAGCGCCTGGCGCACCGTGATCCGGCTGACGCCGAACGCCGCGCAGAGTTCGTGCTCGGAAGGCATCCGGCTGTGCGGCGCGTAGGTGCCGTCGAGGATGCGTGCGCGCAGCGTGTCCTTGATCTGCACGTAGAGCGGGGCCGCCGACAGCGGCACGACGTTGGGTGAGGTCATCGATCAACTTGTTATGACAAGATTGCTCGAGTGTAGTCAGCGCGATCGCGCGCCCCAACCAACGATTTCTGATTTCGACTTTCCGATTCCGGAAAAGCACGGCGGGAGGGGCGGACCGAGAGGGCGATCCGGCGTGCGGTGTCGGCCCGATCCACCCATGACGGGCAAAGTGGAGCGGCGGACAATCAAGGCAATTCGCAGGCGCATGTGTCGCGCGTGTCGATTTCCCGATGCGTCGCCCGTCGTATCCATGTCGACCGGGCATTGCGCCACGCGGGTAGCGCCCGGGTACCGAGAATTGCCGTAACGAAAAGGAGACATCCCATGCCGGATTCCCGATACCGCTGGGTCATCGTCGCCGCAGGCGGCTTGATGGGCTGCATCGCCATCGGTGCGATGTTTTCGCTGCCCGTTTTCCTGCGCGCGATCGCGCGCGACACCGGCTGGTCGATGACCGGCATTTCCGGCGCGATGACGCTCGGCTTCATCGCGATGGCCTTCGCGAGCATGGGGTGGGGCAGCCTGTCGGACCGCGTCGGCACGCGCCCGGTCGTCATGACGGGTGCCGTCCTGCTGTCGGCAAGCCTGGCGCTGGCGAGCCGCGCGCCGTCGCTGCTCGCGTTCCAGCTGACTTTCGGCCTCGCCGTCGGCGGTGCGACGGCCGCGATATTCGCGCCGATGATGGCATGCGTGACGGGCTGGTTCGACACACACCGCAGCCTGGCGGTGTCGCTCGTGTCGGCCGGCATGGGGATGGCGCCGATGACGATGGCCCCGCTGGCCGCGTGGCTCGTGTCGGTGCGCGACTGGCGTACGTCGATGCTGCTGATTGCGGCGCTGGCGGCCGTCGTGATGATTCCGGTGTCGCTGCTGGTGCGCCGGGCGCCCGCGCTCGACGGCGCGCATGCGGCCCCGGCGGCTCCGGCGGCCCCGGCGGCCCCCGCGCCGGCCGGTGACCCCGCGGCGATGTCGGTCGCGCACGCGCTGCGTTCGCCGCAGTTCATCGTGCTGCTGCTGACCAACTTCTTCTGTTGCGCGACGCATTCCGGCCCGATCTTCCATACGGTCAGCTACGCGGTGACGTGCGGGATTCCGTTGATCGTCGCGGTGTCGATCTACAGCGTCGAAGGGCTCGCCGGCATGGGCGGCCGGATCGTGTTCGGGATCCTGGGCGACCGCATCGGCGCGAAGCGCACGCTGGTGGCCGGGCTGTTTGCGCAGGCGCTCGGCGCGCTCGGGTACGACTTCGTGCGCACGCTCGACGGGTTCTACGCGGTCGCGACTCTGTTCGGCTTCATCTATGCGGGCGTGATGCCGCTGTATGCGGTGCTCGCGCGCGAGAATTTCCCGCTGCGGATGATGGGCACCGTGATCGGCGGCTGCGCGATGGCCGGTAGCCTCGGGATGGCCGCGGGCCCTGTGGCCGGCGGCCTGATCGTCGATACGTTCGGCAGCTATGGCTGGTTGTACGTCGGTTCGTTCGCGATCGGCGTCGGCGCGTTCCTGATGGCGATGATGTTCCGCCCGTTCGTGAAAGCGCGGCCGGACACGGCGGCCGCGTGAGCCGGCGGCGGAAACGAGGCGGCCTGAATTTCACCGTATCGGCGCGGCGCGGCCCGCGTTGCCACGGACAAAAAACAGGGCCGGCATTGCGTCCGTTCGCGGGTGTCTGGGCAGCCTGCAGCCCGCTGCGGCGCAGCAGCGCGGCAAATGATGCCGATCGGCACGCATGCGCCGCGATTCGGCCCCTAAAAACGCAATATCGAGCATATATTCGAAGGGCCTGTCATACCCGCGTCACCCTGCTAGAATTCGGCCTGCCGCATTGTTCCGATTGACTGATGAGATTGCTTGACGCCCTGGTCGAACAACGTATTGCCGCCGCCGCCGCGCGGGGCGAGTTCGACGATTTGCCGGGTACCGGCGCGCCGCAGGCGCTGGATGACGACCTGCTCGTGCCCGAGGAGGTGCGGGTGGCCAACCGTATCCTGAAGAATGCAGGCTTCGTGCCGCCGGCCGTCGAGCAATTGCGCGCGCTGCGCAACCTGCACGACGAAGTGCAGGCGGTCAGCGACCGTGCCGCGCGGTGCCGGCTGCAGGCGAAGATCCTCGCGCTCGACATGGCGCTCGAATCGCTGCGCGGCGGCCCGATGGTGATGCCGCGCGACTACTGCCGGCGCATCGCGGAGCGCCTGTGCGAGCGCGGGCTCGACGAAGCGTCCGCCGAAGCGGGGCCGATGTGACGTCCGACGCGCTGCACGACGCAGCCCGCCCGGCAGACACCCCGGCGGCCGAACCCGCCGCCGATTCTCCCGTTCCCGAAGCTGCGCCCGTATCGGCGCGCGACCTGCATTTCATGCGTCTCGCGCAGGCCGCCGCCGAAGAGGCGCGCGCGGCCGGCGAAGTGCCGGTCGGTGCGGTGCTCGTGCGCGGCGACGAAGTGATCGCGCGCGGCTTCAACCATCCGATCGGTGGGCACGACCCGTCGGCCCATGCGGAAATGGCCGCGCTGCGCATGGCCGCGCAGCATCTGCAGAATTACCGGATGCCCGGCTGCGAGCTGTACGTGACGCTCGAACCGTGCCTGATGTGCGCGGGCGCGATCATGCATGCGCGTATCGCGCGGGTCGTCTACGGTGCCGCCGATCCGAAGACGGGCGCCTGCGGCAGCGTGATCGACGCGTTCGCGAATCCGCAGCTGAACCACCATACCGAAGTGACCGGCGGCGTGCTCGCCGACGAGTGCGGCGCCGCGCTGAAGTCGTTCTTCGCCGAGCGCCGTCGCGCGCTGCGCGAAGCGCGGCTGGCCCGCGACGCCGAATCCGGCGCGTCATAGGCGCGCCCGCCGCCCCGGCCCGAGCCGGGCGTGCACGGCTTCGTGAACCGGAGACGGTTCAGACCCTCTAAGCAGGTTTGACGACCCGACACCTTTCGCCATGTCCTTCCAGCCCGCCGCGTCCTACACCATCCGGCTGCTTGCGCCGTCCGGCTATCCGCACGACCCCGACGCGATCAACCGCGCGCTCGAGCGCCTCAGCACCGCACAGCACCGCATCGAGAACATCGAGGCGACGCAGCGGCGCTTCCAGCGGTTCGGCGGCACCGACGGCGAGCGGGCAGGCGACCTGAACCGTCTTGCCGACCCCGAGCGGCCGCTGCCGGACATCGCGCTGGCGGTGCGCGGCGGCTACGGCGCCGCGCGCATCCTGCACGGGCTCGACTATCGCGGGCTCGAACGCAGGCTGCGCGACCAGCCGGTCGCGCTCGTCGGCCACAGCGACTTCACGGCACTCCAGCTCGCGCTGTATGCGAAGGCACGCATCAAGACGTTCGGCGGCCCGATGCTGTCCGCCGATTTCGGCGCGGAAACGCCGAGCGACTTCACGATGCAGCACTTCTGGCAGACGCTGACGCAGCCGAGCACGACGATCATCGCCGACGCGCCGCAGGTGCAGAGCGTGAACGTGACGGGCACGCTGTGGGGCGGCAACCTCGCGATCCTCACGTCGCTCGTCGGCACGCCGTACATGCCCGACATCGAAGGCGGCATCCTGTTCATCGAGGACGTCAACGAGCAGCCGTTCCGGATCGAACGGATGATCTATCAACTGCACCTGTCGGGGCTGCTCGCGCGCCAGCAGGCGCTGGTGCTCGGCCAGTTCACCGGTGCGCGGCCGTTCGAGTACGACAACGGCTACGACATGCAGGCGATGATCGAGCAGGTGCGCGCGGTGGTCGGGATTCCGGTCGTCACGGGGCTCCAGTTCGGCCACGTGCCCGACCTGCTGACGCTGCCGTTCGGCGCGCACGCGCAACTGGTCGCGAATGCACACGGGTTCCGGCTCACGCTGTCGGACTATCCGCACCTCGGCTGAGGTGGGCGCGATCGATCGAAAGGCGGGTTCCCCGCCTTTTTCTTTATGTGGATTCGCAACTAACGATCAAGTTTTTTCGTCGGCATCTGCAGTGCGATCGCCGAATCTTGCACCAGTTTTGTCAACAAAAATGCCGGAAGGGTATACGACGAGAAGGGCCTCGGTCATAGGTCGCAGCCTTGTCGTGCATGGATTCGACGCATCATGCACTAAACGGGGTCGCGTCGATGCACGCCGATTGTGCGCAATGCCGGAAAAGAATTGTTGACAATCTTTATGTCCGCCCTAGGATGAGGATCATCACACGATGCCGATCATGAACGAGCCCGAAGCCCACCTGTCCGGTGCAGCCAGCCCCGAAGCGATCGCCGAGCGGATCCGCACGGCGATCCTCGAGCATCGGCTCGCGCCCGGCGCGAAGCTGACGGAGGCGCAGCTCTGCGACGTATTCGGCGTGAAGCGCGGGGCGATCCGCCAGGCGCTTGCGCAGCTCGCGACCGACAAGCTCGTCGAGCTCGAGCCGAACCGCGGTGCGTTCGTCGCGAGCCCGACGCTGCAGGACGTGCACGAGGTGTTCGAGATGCGCCGGATCATCGAGCTTGCCGTGGTCGAGCGGCTCGCGACCGGGCCCGGCGCGAAGCGGCTGAAGGGCGTCGCCGCGCTGATCGACAAGGAACGCAAGGCGTTCGAGCGGCACGACTTCGCGGCGTGGATCCGGCTGTCGGGCGAATTCCACACGGCGCTCGCCACGCTGATGGGCAATGCGACGCTCAGCGAGTGCCTCGAAGGGCTCGTCGCACGCTCGACGCTGATGTCGGCGCTGTACGAATCGCACGGGCGCAGCCCGTGCTCGTGCGACGACCATGACGAGATCCTCGCCGCGCTGGAGGCGGGCGATCCGAAGCGGGCGGTGACGCTGATGGCGCACCACCTGCAGCATGTCGAACTGAAGATGCTGGACCGGCCCGCACAAGGGCAGGTCGATTTGCGCGAAGTGTTCGGCGGCGCCTGAGCGGCGACGCGAACCCGGCCGCGCGCCACAGAACGAGCGAAATGCAGGCCCGCGGCGTTTGCCGCGGGCCGCTGGTCCGACTCCGGGCGTCGATCCGGAGCGATATCGATGACGGTGGAGCGGCCATCCGGTCGCGTCAAGGAGAAGTCATGGCTCAGTTCAGTGTGGCGCACGATAGCGCCTATCCGGCGGATGAAGGCGGCGAGGGCGGCGACCCGACGCTGCCGAAGGGTTACAGCGAACGTCTGTACAACGAAGATTTGGCACCCCTTAAAAACCAGACATGGGGTTCGTACAATATCTTCGCGTTCTGGATGTCGGACGTGCACAGTGTGGGCGGCTACGTGTTCGCGGGCAGCCTGTTCGCGCTCGGGCTGACGAGCTGGCAGGTGCTGATCGCGCTGATCGTCGGGATCAGCCTCGTGAACGTGCTGTGCAACCTGATCGCACGGCCGAGCCAGCAGATCGGCGTGCCGTATCCGGTCGCGTGCCGCGCGACGTTCGGCGTGCTCGGCGCGAACGTGCCGGCCGTGATTCGCGGGCTGATCGCGATCGCGTGGTACGGCATCCAGACCTATCTCGCGTCGAGCGCGCTCGTGATCGTCGTGCTGAAATTCTTCCCGCAATGGCTGCCTTACGCGGACGTGCATCGCTACGGCTTCCTCGGGCTGTCGGCGGTGGGCTGGGCCGGCTTCATGCTGCTGTGGGTGCTCCAGGCGTTCGTGTTCTGGAACGGGATGGAGACGATCAAGAAGTTCATCGACTTCGCGGGCCCGGCCGTCTACGTCGTGATGTTCATCCTCGCCGGCTACATGGTGTGGCGCGCGGGCTGGCGCAACATCGGCATCAACCTCGGCGGCGTCAAGTATCACGGCGCGGAAGTGATTCCGGTGATGATCACGGCCGTGTCGCTGGTCGTGTCGTACTTCTCCGGGCCGATGCTGAACTTCGGCGATTTCTCGCGCTACTGCCGCTCGTTCGGCGACGTGAAGCGCGGCAATTTCTGGGGGCTGCCGGTCAACTTCCTCGCGTTCTCGCTCGTCACGGTGATCACGACGGCAGCGACCTTGCCCGTGTTCGGCGAACTCATCACCGACCCGGTCGAGACGGTCGGCCGCATCGACCATCCGACGGCGGTGATCCTCGGCGCGCTGACGTTCACGATCGCGACGATCGGCATCAACATCGTCGCGAACTTCGTGTCGCCCGCGTTCGACTTCTCGAACGTCGCGCCGCGCCTGATCAGCTGGCGCGCGGGCGGGATGCTCGCGGCCGTCGCGTCGATCTTCATCACGCCGTGGAACCTGTTCAACAACCCGGCCGTGATCCACTACACGCTCGACGTGCTCGGCGCGTTCATCGGCCCGCTGTACGGCGTGCTGATTGCGGACTTCTACCTCGTCAAGCGCGGCCGGCTCGTGCGCGACGACCTGTACACGATGTCGGAAAGCGGGACGTACTGGTACACGGGCGGCGTGAACCGCCGCGCGCTCGCCGCGCTGTTGCCGGCCGCGGTGATCGCGATCGTGTGCGTGATGGTGCCGGGCTGGCAGGGCGTCGCGAACTTCTCGTGGTTCATCGGCGCGGGGCTCGGCTTCGTGTTCTACCGGCTGCTCGTGAACGCGAAGGCCTGAGGAGCATGCGATGAAGATCCGGCTGATCAATCCGAATACGACGCAGCGGATGACCGACGCGATGGGCCGCTGCGCGCGCGAGGTCGCGGCCGCCGGCACGGAGATCGTGGCGGTGAGCCCGCCGATGGGGCCGCCGTCGATCGAAGGGTATTACGACGAGGCGCTCGCGACACCGGGGCTGCTTGCCGAGATCGCGCAAGGCGAGCGCGACGGCTGCGACGCATACGTGATCGCGTGCTTCGGCGATCCGGGCCTGTACGCGGCGCGCGAACTCGCGCGCGGGCCGGTGATCGGCATCGCCGAGGCCGCGATGCATGCGGCGAGCGTGCTCGCGCCCGGCTTCTCGGTCGTCACGACGCTCGCGCGCACCTGCGGGATGGCGTGGCACCTCGCGGAGCGCTACGGAATGAAGCGGTTCTGCCGCAATGTGCGCGCGACCGACGTCGCGGTGCTCGAGCTCGACCGGCCGGGCTCGGCCGCGCGGCGGATCATCGTCGACGAATGCCGGCGCGCGCTCGACGAGGACGGTGCCGACGCGATCGTGCTCGGCTGCGCGGGGATGGCCGAGTTCGCGCACGAAATCGAGCAGCAGATCGGCGCGCCGGTGGTCGAGGGCGTCACCGCGGCGGTCAAATGGGCCGAGGCGCTCGTCGCGCTGCGCCTCGCGACGGCGAAGCGCGGCGATTACGCGCGCCCGCTGCCCAAGCGCTACGACGGCGCGTTCGCCCGCTTCAGCCCGCCGGGCGGGGACGAGGCAGAGCCGGCCCCGAATTTGCCGCAACCGCACATACACACCGTCTGACACGCACTATCTGCGCCGCTGTATGGGCGCGTATGGGCGTTTTCGCTACACTGGGCCGTCATCGCATCGGCCCGCGCGGCCGGCCTGCGGCACCCGCGCGGTCGATGCGAACCCATTATTTCAGCGAGCTTTCGCCGCACTTCGAACCATGTCACTCGATCCCAACTATCCTCGCGACCTGATCGGCTACGGCCGCCATCCCGTGCAGGCGAACTGGCCGGGGCGCGCCCGCGTCGCCGTGCAATTCGTGCTGAACTACGAAGAGGGCGGCGAGAACTGCGTGCTGCATGGCGATCCGGGCTCCGAGCAGTTCCTGTCCGAAATCGTCGGGGCGGCCGCGTATCCCGACCGCCACATGAGCATGGAGTCGATCTACGAGTACGGTTCGCGGGCCGGCGTGTGGCGCATCCTGCGCGAATTCGAGAAGCGCGGGATGCCGCTGACGGTATTCGGCGTCGGCATGGCGATCGAACGCCACCCGGAGCTCGCGCGCGCGTTCGTCGAGCTGGGCCATGAAATCGCGTGCCACGGCTGGCGCTGGATCCACTACCAGAGCATGACGCCGGAGCTCGAGGCCGAACACATGCGCCTCGGGATGGAAGCGATCGAGCGCGTGACGGGCGAGCGCCCGCTCGGCTGGTACACCGGCCGCGACAGCCCCAACACGCACCGTCTCGTCGCGGAATACGGCGGTTTCCTGTACGACTCCGACAACTACGGCGACGACCTGCCGTTCTGGATGGACGTCGAAGTGTCGGGCGGCAAGACGTCGCCGCAGCTGATCGTGCCGTACACGCTCGACACGAACGACATGCGCTTCGCGACGCCGCAGGGCTTCAACACCGGCGATCACTTCTTCGACTACCTGCGCGACGCGTTCGACGTGCTGTACGCGGAGGGCGACGAGGCGCCGAAGATGCTGTCGATCGGCATGCACTGCCGGCTGCTCGGCCGGCCGGGCCGTTTCCGCGGGCTGCAGCGTTTCCTCGATCACATCGAAAAGCACGATCGCGTATGGGTGACGCGCCGTGTCGATATCGCGCGTCACTGGCGTGAACATCATCCGTATCAGCCCAATCATCGAAACGAAGGGAAAGCATGAAGGCGATGCGCTACACGTTGGATCAACTGAACACGATGGCGCCGAGCGCATTTGTCGCGGCGCTGTCGGGGATCTTCGAACATTCGCCGTGGGTGGCCGAAGTCGCCGCCGGCGAGCGACCGTTCGCGAGCATCGACGCGCTGCACAAGACGATGTCGGGTGCCGTGGAATCGGCCGGCGAAGCGCGCCAGCTCGCGCTGATCAACGCCCACCCGGAACTGGCCGGCAAGGCCGCCGTGCGCGGCGAGCTGACGGCCGAGTCGACGCGCGAGCAGAGCGGCGCGGGCCTCGACCAGTGCACGCAGGAAGAGTTCGACAAGCTGCTGACGCTGAACCGCACGTATCGCGAGAAGTTCGGCTTCCCGTTCATCCTCGCGGTGCGCGGTTATGACCGGCACGGCATCATCGCGAACTTCGAGTCGCGCGTGAATCATTCGCGCACCGAGGAACTGCGCGCGAGCCTCGACCAGATCTACCGGATCGCGCGCTTTCGCCTCGACGACCTGATCGACGCCTGACACCGCAGTACGGCCCGCTGCGTCGCAGCGGCCGGATCGCCTCACTGAAACAAGGAAACATCATGGCTGTTCCGCTTCTCGATCCCAACGCACCCGAATTCACGCGGCGCTACGTGAATCTTGCCGACCCGCGTCTCGGTGCGCAGGCGCTCGAGGCCAGCGACGATTTCTTCGCGCCGAAGGACCGCATGCTGAACCCCGAGCCGGCCGTCTTCATTCCCGGCAAGTACGACGACCACGGCAAGTGGATGGACGGCTGGGAAACGCGCCGCAAGCGCACGACGGGCTACGACTGGTGCATCGTCAAGCTCGCGCGCCCGGGCGTGATCAAGGGCTTCGACATCGACACGAGCCACTTCACCGGCAACTTCCCGCCGGCCGCGTCGATCGAGGCCGCGTTCGTGGCCGACGGCGCGCCGACGCATGCGACCGAGTGGGTCGAGATCGTGCCGTCGACGACGCTGCAGGGCAACAGCCATCACTATGTCGACGCGAGCGACGCGCGTGCGTTCACGCACCTGCGCGTGAACATCTACCCGGACGGCGGCATTGCACGCCTGCGCGTGTACGGCCAGCCGCAGCTCGACTGGGCCGGCGCGAGCGCGACCGAGCAGTTCGACCTCGCGGCGATGGAAAACGGCGGTTACGTGGTGGCCGCGAACAACCAGCACTTCGGCGTCGCGTCGAACCTGCTGCTGCCGGGTCGCGGCGTGAACATGGGCGACGGCTGGGAAACCCGCCGCCGCCGCGAACCAGGCAACGACTGGGCGATCATCGCGCTCGCGCAGCCGGGCGTGATCCGCAAGATCGAAGTCGATACCGCGTTCTTCAAGGGCAACTATCCGGATCGCTGCTCGATCCAGGCCGCGTACGTGTCGGGCGGAACGGACAGCTCGCTGATCACGCAGTCGATGTTCTGGCCGGTGCTGCTCGGCGAACAGAAGCTGCAGATGGACAAGCAGCATTACTTCGAACAGGAGATCGCGTCGCTCGGCCCCGTCACGCACGTGCGACTGAACATCATTCCGGACGGCGGCGTATCGCGCCTGCGTCTGTGGGGGACGCTCGACAAATGAAGACGCTTGTCATCGAACCGCTGACAAAGGAAGCGTTCGCGCCGTTCGGCGACGTGATCGAAACGGAAGGAGCAAAGCAGATCCCGATCAACCTCGGCACGACGATCCGCTTCCACGATCTCGCGAAAGTCGACGTGACCGACGAAGACGGCCGCACGCTCGTCAACCTGTTCCGCGGCCAGCCGCGCACGCTGCCGTTCGAAGTGAAGATGCTCGAACGGCACCCGCTCGGCAGCCAGGCGTTCGTGCCGCTGAACGACCAGCCGTATCTCGTCGTCGTGGCGCCCGCGGGCGATCTCGATCCGGCGAAGATCCGCGCGTTCGTGACGAGCGGGTGGCAGGGCGTCAACTATGCGAAGGGCGTGTGGCATCATCCGCTGATCGCGCTCGGCGGCGTCAGCGACTTCATCGTCGTCGATCGCGGCGGCGACGGCCTGAACCTGAACGAGCAGGACCTGCAGGAATCGCTGTGGCTCACCGACGAGGCGCTGCACGCGCTGACGGCCTGAGTCGTCGCCGGCGGTTCTGCCATTCCCGGTCCAAAACCCGCGCACGCTGCGCGGGTTTTTTCATGGTGCCGCCGTTTCGACGCGATTCAGGTCGCCGCGGTCTTGCGCGCGTCGCGCAAACCGTGGGCGCCGCGGCGCCGGTTCGCGACCGGCGCATGCTCGGCGATCAGCCCGGCGGCCCAGTCGATGAAGACACGCAGCTTCGCGCTGACGTGCCGGTTCGGCGGGAACGCGACGTACATCGGCATCGGTTCGAGCTGCCATCGCTCGAACAGCGGCACCAGTTCGCCACGGGCGCGATGCACGCCGGCCATGTAGTCGGGCAGCCACAGAATGCCCAGCCCGGCGAGGCCGGCCTCGAGGTACGCATTGCCGTCGTCGACCGCGAGCACGTAGCGTCCGCGCACGGTGATCCGCTCGCCGTCGCATGCCATCGCAAACGGCAACGGCTTGCCGGTGCGCGCCCACAGGAACCCGACGATCCGGTGATGCGAGTCCTCCAGCTCGTCCGGATGAACCGGCGTGCCGGCACGCGCGAGATAGGCCGGCGACGCGTACACGCCGAGCCGCAGGTCGCCGACATGCCGCGCGACCAGCGAGCGGTCGGTCGGCTCGCCGCCGCGCACGACGCAGTCGACGTTTTCGCCGATCACGTCCACCACGCGGTCGCTCACGCCCATGTCGAGCTGGATGTCCGGATAGCGCGCGTGGAACGCGGGCAGCGCGGGGATCAGGATCAGGCGCGCGAACGGGCTCGGCACGTCCACGCGCAGCCGCCCGCGGGGCGTCGCGGACGCCGCGGACAGGCTGGTTTCGGCATCGTCCATGTCGGCCAGCAGCCGCACGACGCGGTCGTAGTACGCGGCGCCGTCCGCGGTGACGACAACCTTGCGCGTCGTGCGGTTGAACAGCTTCACGCGCAGCCGTGCCTCGAGCTGCTGCACGAGTTGCGTGACGGTGGTGCGGCTCATGTGCAGTGTCTCGGCGGCTTTCGTGAAGCTGCCGGCTTCCACCACGCGGGCGAATGCCTGCATTGCGTCGAATCGGTCCATCGGGTCAGGGCTCCGCGTCGGTCGGGAATTGTTTGGGGCGCGCAAACAGTGTTGGACAGGGTTGCCGGTTTATTCGCCGCGCCACCGTCCTTAAAGTGCCTTCATCGTCGATGCCGGGGCGGTTTCGCCCCACCAACCGAAGGAGGTGCTGAATGGTAAAGCGTAGCGTGGTTTTTCCGCCCGGTCGGCGGGCACTGTACGAGCGCAACCGCTATTCGCCGGCGCTGCGCTCGAACGGCTTCCTGTTCGTGTCCGGGCAGGTGGGCAGCCGCGAGGACGGCTCGCCCGAACCGGAACTGGGCGCGCAGGTCCGCCGCGCGTTCGACAACCTGAACGCGGTCCTGCGCGCGGCCGGCTGCACGTTCGACGACGTCGTCGACGTGACGGTGTTCCTCGTCGATCCCGAAGCGACGTTCGAGCGGATCTGGGAGATCGTCCCCGAGTACTGGGGCGACGCGCCTTATCCGACGCTGACTGCCGTCGGCGTGACCTGGTTGTACGGCTTCCAGTTCGAGATCAAGGCGATCGCGCGGCTGCCGGAGACCGTCGACGGGTGAGCCATGCCCGACACGGGGCCCGCGCGTCACGGCGCGACGGGCATCTCCTGTTCATACGCACGATGCAGCAGCGCGACGAGCGACGACGAGTCCGGCAGCGTCGCCGTGCCGAACCGTCGCACGGCGACACCGGGTGTCCACGAGTTCATCACGACGGCGCCGGCCATCGACGGCAGATCGGCCGGCGTCAGTTCGCGATCGCGCTGTGCGACGCCCAGGCGTGCCAGTTGCCGGCGCACGATGCGCATCGTGACACCGCCGAGCATGCCCGCCACCGGCCACACAACCGTGTCGCCGGTCCAGAACGCCAGATTCCAGATCGATCCTTCGCTGATGCGCCCGTGGCGATCGACGAATGCCGCATCGTCGAATCCCTGCGCGATCGCGCGGCGCAGGAAGTGCGTCTTGGCGACTTCGCCGACATGCTTGATTTCCGGCAGCACGCGCTCGTGGTCGAACAGCGCGAGATCGAGCGGGCCCGCCGGCCCCGACGACGGCGCGGCGGTGCGCACCAGCACGTCGAGCGTTTCGTCGTCGCGCGGTGCGACGAATTCACCCGTCGTCGCATGCACGGTCGCCGTCAGCGACAGCGCCGACGGCGCGCGCTCGAGCGCAGCGCGCAGGAGCGCGCGAATCCGGTCGTCGGGCAGCGCCTGGCCGAACAGTGCGTTCGACGCATCGTGCAGCCGTGCGAGATGCAGGTCGAGGCCGCGTACGCGGCCGTCGCGCACCTGCATCGCGGTGAAATGCGCGTGGCCCGCGAATGCGAGCGGCGCGAGCGCGTCCGGGGTGGCGGCGCCGCCGTTGAGCTGAACGACGGACGGGAACGGGGCAATGGTCATCGGCGGATCTCCGGGTTCGGTCGCGAGCGCGGGGCGGCTCGCGGCATCGTCAAGAAAGCCTATTGTTTGCGGATTGATGGCACCTTGAAAAACGAGTAGTTTTGGAACGGTCATCAAATCCGGTTTGAAGATCGATGGAACGCATGTGGCCCGGTACGCGCGCGCTGAGGACGTTCGATGCGGCGGCGCGGCACCTGAATTTCTCGCGGGCGGCCGACGAGGTCGGGCTGACGCCGGCGGCAGTCAGTCATCAGATCAAGGAAATCGAGGCGCAGCTCGACGTCGTACTGTTCGTTCGCACGAGCCGCAGCATCCGGCTGACGCCGGCCGGTGTCGTGCTGGCTGCCGCGGCCGCCGATGCGCTGGCGGGCCTGCAGCGCGCGACGGCCCGGGCGCGGCGCATCGCGCGGGAGCAGACGGAGTTGCGCGTGTCGGTCGGCGCGCGTTTCGCGACGCACTGGCTGCTGCCGCGCCTGCCGCGTTTCAGGGCCGCGCATCCGGCGTTCGAGCTGACGTTCGACATCACCGACCGGTTGCGCGATTTCGACGACGACGACGTCGATGTCGCGATCCGCTTCGGCACCGGGCGTTATCGCGACGCGTGCGCGCAGCGCCTGTTCGATACGTCGGTCGTCGCGGTCTGCGGCCCGGCACTGTTGTCGGCCGGGCCGCCGTTGCGCAAGCCGCGCGATCTGCTGCGCCATACGCTCTGTCATGTCGACTGCGAAGTCGACGGCGTGACCTGGCCGCGCTGGTCGGCGTGGATGGCCGCGGCCGGCGTCGACGGTTTCGACGACAGCCGGTGCGTGTCGTTTCCGGATTCGAGCCACGTCGTGCAGGCCGTGACGGACGGCACGGCGGTCGGTCTTGCGGAACCGCACATGATCGCGCGCGATCTCGCGGAAGGGCGCGTCGTGCAGCTGTTCGACGTGAACGTCGGGGTGGCGCCGGGCCTTGCGTATCACGTCGTGTATCCCGAACGCACGCAGGACGATCCGCGTATCGTCGCACTGCGCGGCTGGCTCGCGGACGAAGTCGCGACGATGCGTGCGTAGTTGCAGCTGTGGTAGCGACGGCGCATGCTATCGTGCCCGCACCTCCACCGCACGATGCCCGGTTCCGGGCGTGTTCTTCCGATGAGCCAACCTGAAAACGACCTCGCGATCCTGCTGCGCACGATGCAGCCCGAACTGCATCCGGGTGCGTTCGCCTTCGTGTCGCTGCCGGCCGATGCAGACGTATCGTTATCCGAAGTCATTGCGACGTTCCGCGAAGCGGAAGGGCTGACGGTCGTGGTCGACGAGGAAACGGCTGCACGTCGCGGCTGGCCGGTGCTGTTCCGCTCGGCCTGGATCACGCTGACCGTGCATTCCGACCTGGCGGCCGTCGGCCTCACGGCGGCGTTCGCGCGGGCACTCGGCGCGGCCGGCATCAGCTGCAACGTGATGGCGGCCGCGTACCACGATCACATCTTCGTGCCGTTCGACGACGGCCCGCGCGCGCTCGATGCGCTCGTCGCGCTCCAGCGCGGCGCGACGCGCGGCTGACGCGCGAAGGGCATCCGGGCCGCGCCCAAAAAAACGGGCCCGTCACCGGGCCCGAGAACGGAGAGGATTGCACCGGGCACTCACACCCGGCGCACGGCGGCTTATTTGTTCGCGCCACCCTCGAACCAGGCGGCGAGCTTCGTCCGCTCGTCGTCGGTCATGTGCGTGACGTTGCCGATCGGCATCGCCTTCAGGCGCACGGCCTGTTCGTAGATACGCTGGGCGTTCTTCGACACTTCGTCCGGCGTGTCGAACATCACGCCCGCGGGCGCGCTGCCCATCAGCGTCGGCTTCGACGAGTGGCACTCGACGCAGCGTTGCTGCAGGATCGGCATGATGTCGTTGATCACGATCTTCGGTGCGTTGGCCGCTTGCGCTTCCGGCGCGACCGGCTTCGGCATCGTCCAGACCAGCGCGCCCGACAGCAGCGCGACGCCGCCGATCGGCAGGTACCACAGCTGCTTGCCGCGGTGACGCATCACGAAGAACTGGCGGATCAGCGCGCCGGCCAGCATGATCAGCACGAGCACGACCCAGTTGAACTTGTTCGTGTAGGTCATCGCGTAGTGGTTCGACAGCATCGCGAACACGACCGGCAGCGTGAAGTACGTGTTGTGCACCGAGCGCTGCTTGCCGCGCTTGCCGTAGATCGGGTTCGGCTCTTCGCCCTTGAGCATCTTGTCGACCATCTTGCGCTGGCCGGGGATGATCACGAAGAACACGTTCGCCGACATGATCGTCGCGAGCATCGCGCCGACGATCAGGTAGGCGGCACGGCCCGCGAAGATATGGCACGCGAGGTAGGCGGCGGCGACCACGTAGATGCCGACGCAGATGCCGAGCACGCGGTCGTTGGTGCCGAGGATGCGGCACAGCGAGTCGTAGACGATCCAGCCGGCCGCGAGGAAGCCGAGTGCGGACGCGACGGCGACCACCGGGCCCATGTCGAGCACGCTCTTGTCGATCAGGTAGGTGTTCGGTGCGAGCAGGTACAGCACGAAGAACAGCGAGAAGCCCGACAGCCAGGTCGTGTACGACGGCCACTTCGACCAGTGCAGGTCATCCGGCATTTCCGGCGGGGCGACCGTGTACTTCTGCATGTTGTAGAAACCGCCGCCGTGGACATGCCACAGCTCGCCGAACACACCGCGCTTGCGCTGGTTCGGGTCGGTCGGCGGTTTCAGGCTGTTGTCGAGCGCGACGAAATAGAACGACTCGCCGATCCACGCAATGGCGACGATGACGTGCAGCCATCGCAGCGCGAGGTTCAGCCAGTCGGTGATGAAGCCTTCCATGAAACTCCTCCAGACTCAAATCGTTTGTTTGATGCGGGCGCTGATTCGAATGTCAGCTGCCGCGATAGGTGCTGTACGACCACGGCGACACGAGCAGCGGCACGTGGTAGTGCGAAGCGGTGTCGGCGATGCCGAAGCGCAGCACGACGCGGTCGACGAAACGGGGTTCGGGCACCTTCACGCCGAGCGACGCGAAGTAGTCGCCGGCATGGAACACGAGTTCGTATTCGCCGGCGGCGAGCTCGGCGCCTTCGAGCAGGGGTTCGTCGCAGCGGCCGTCGCTATTGGTCAGCACGGTCTTGAGCGCGCGGCGCGATTCGCCGTCCAGCGCGTAGAGGTCCACCTTGATTGCCGCGCCGGGACGGCCGTGCGCCGTATCGAGTACGTGGGTAGTGAGCTTTCCCATTCGTTGAGTCCTTGTGTGAATGCGAGGTTCGGCGGCGACTCGATCCATTGACTGTGCGGCGGATCGAGGCTCCACGTCACGTGGCTACATACCCGTCGGCGAGATTGAAGCGAGCGCCGTGCAGGCATTGTAAAAAGGTTCCCCGCGCAAATACGGGCGCGATATCAAAGATAATGCGCCGCGCATGAGCGGCTGTCGACGGTACGCCGGACACCGCTTCCGGCGCGCTTTTCGGGTGTTTCCGGCCTTCCGCCGGGCGGTGCGCGGCGTACCATATCGAAACCGTGAAGCGCGGTATTCCGGATCGCGCATTGTGTGCGGCGCGTGCTTGGGCGATCCTCCCGCCGTGCGCGTCGGCCTGTGGCCCGCGCGTACCCCGAAGACGGCGAGCACGCCGGGTAACCGGGCCAGGGCGTTCGAACGGACGCAGGCACCGGAGCGTGCCGCGATTCAGCGTTCGAACGGCTGTGTGACCGCCACCAGGATCAGCGCCTGGGGCAGACCGACGCGGAGAACGCATGAACCTCGAGCAGCACGCTGGCGCACGCGCGCCGAACCCTTCCTCATCCCGCCCGAAAACCCTGCTGGTCAAGCACGCCGACGTGCTCGTGACCATGGACGACACGCGCCGCGAGCTGCGCGACGCCGGGCTCTACATCGAAGACAACCGGATCGTCGCGGTCGGCCCGAGCGCCGAACTGCCCGACACGGCCGACGAAGTGCTGGACCTGCGCGGCCATCTCGTGATCCCGGGGCTCGTGAACACGCACCACCACATGTACCAGAGCCTGACGCGCGCGGTGCCGGCCGCGCAGAATGCCGAACTGTTCGGCTGGCTCACGAACCTGTACCGGATCTGGGCGCACCTGACGCCCGAGATGATCGAGGTGTCGACGCTCACCGCGATGGCCGAGCTGCTGCAGTCGGGCTGCACGACGTCGAGCGACCACCTGTACATCTACCCGAACGGCAGCCGCCTCGACGACAGCATCGGCGCCGCGCAGCGGATCGGCATGCGCTTTCACGCGAGCCGCGGCTCGATGAGCGTCGGCCAGCGCGACGGCGGGCTGCCGCCCGATTCGGTCGTCGAGCGCGAGCCCGAGATCCTGCGCGACACGCAGCGCCTGATCGAGACCTATCACGACGAAGGCCGCTACGCGATGCTGCGCGTGGTGGTCGCGCCGTGCTCGCCGTTCTCGGTGAGCCGCGAGCTGATGCGCGACGCGGCCGTGCTGGCGCGCGAATACGGCGTGTCGCTGCACACGCACCTCGCGGAGAACGTCAACGATATCGCGTACAGCCGCGAGAAGTTCGGGATGACGCCGGCCGAATATGCGGAAGATCTCGGCTGGGTCGGCCACGACGTGTGGCATGCGCACTGCGTGCAGCTCGACGATGCGGGCATCGGCCTGTTCGCGCGCACCGGCACCGGCGTTGCGCACTGTCCGTGCTCGAACATGCGGCTCGCGTCGGGCATCGCGCCGGTGAAGAAGATGCGTCTCGCGGGCGTGCCGGTCGGCCTTGGCGTCGACGGCTCCGCGTCGAACGACGGCGCACAGATGGTCGCGGAAGTGCGGCAGGCGCTGCTGCTGCAACGGGTCGGTTTCGGGCCCGATGCGATGACCGCGCGCGAAGCGCTCGAGATCGCGACGCTCGGCGGCGCGAAGGTGCTGAACCGCGACGATATCGGCGCGCTGAAGCCCGGCATGGCCGCCGACTTCGCCGCATTCGACCTGCGCCAGCCGCTGTTCGCGGGCGCGCTGCACGATCCGGTCGCGGCGCTGGTGTTCTGCGCGCCGTCGCAGACGGCGTACACGGTGGTGAACGGGAAGGTGGTGGTGCGGGAGGGGCGGCTGGCGACGCTCGATCTGCCGCCTGTCATCGCGCGGCATAACGCGCTGGCGCAGGCACTCGTGGAGGCGTCGCGCTGATGCACTGAGCGGGAGAGTGCGCCGCGCGCTGCACGTCGGGCGCGTGGCGGTCGAGGCCGGGATCCGTCACGCGCGGCCGCACGAGGCCACGTCGGGCCACTTCGGGCCACGCCGCAGCGGCGTGGCCGGCGCGCGCGTCGTGCGCGCTTACGCTTCGATCAGCGTGCGGGTGGCTTCGGCGACGAGGCTGCGCAGCCAGCGCACTTCGTCGGAGTAGTGGCAGCGCTCGTGCCACAGCTGGTAGTACTGCATCGGCGGGAAGTCGAGCGGCGCCGGCACGACCGACAGCGGCAGGAACTTCGCGTAGTGATCGGCGAACAGGCGCGTCGTCGTGAAGATCAGGTCGGATTTCACGAGCACGTACGGCGCGAGGTTGAAGTACGGCAGCGTGACGACCACGTGGCGCTTCAGGCGTTCGCGCGCGAGATGCACGTCGATCGCGCCGCGCTGGCCGACCGAGTACGGCGTCGGCGCGAGATGCGGCGCGTTCAGGTACTGGTCGAGCGTGAGCCCGCCGCGCTTCGCGAACGGGTGCGTGTTGCTCATCAGGCAGACGATTTCGTCGACGAACAGGTTCGACAGATGCAGCTGCTCGGGCGGTTCGGGCCAGTTGCCGACGACGATGTCGAGCTTGCCGTCCTCCAGCGCGAGCTCGTAGTCGAATGCGGGGCCGAGCGAATGGAACTCGAGCGTCGCGTTCGGCGCGGCCAGGCGAAAGCGCTCGACGACGGTCGGCACGAACAGCACGTTCAGGTAGTCGGGGCAGCCGATCCGGTAGCAGCGGATCGACGTGGCCGGGTCGAAGTTGTGCTGCTGGAACTTGATCCGCTCGATTTCACGCAGCGCGTTCTGCACGGGCTCGAGCAGGCGCAGCCCGTATTCGGTCGGCACCATGCCGGATTTGCCGCGCACCAGCAGCGGATCGCCGGTGATGTCGCGCAGGCGCCGCAGCGCGGCGCTGATCGCCGGTTGCGACTGGTTCAGTTTGACGGCCGCGCGCGTGACGCTGCGCTCCATCAACAAGGTGTGCAAGACGCGCAAGAGGTACGTGTCGATCGCCTCGCGTTGCTGACTCATGATTTCTCCGGGTTATATGTCTGGGCTGATCGAGGGGTGCTGTGGGTATATCGTTTTTAATATGAACGAAAGTCAGCGTCAAGAGATGGATACCCGCAGGCACCCGCCGGCCGGGCCTCGACAAGGGGCCTGAACGGGGCTGCAAGCGGGCGCGCCGCGCCGCGCGGAGGCACGTGTAGCGCGACTCCGGATCGCGGCGCGGCGTGGGATGCGACGGGCGCGTCAGTCGTCGATGCGCATGCCGACCTTCAGCGTCACCTGCCAGTGAACGACCTGGTCGCCTTCGATGTGGCCGCGCGTTTCGGTCACCTGGAACCAGTGCAGGTTGTGCAGCGTCTTGCCGGCTTTCGAGATCGCGTTGCGGATGGCGTCGTCGCTCGATTGCTGTGACGAACCGGTCAGTTCGATCATCTTGTACACGTGGTCGCTCATGATGCGCTCCCTGGGATATCGGCATATATCGCCGGTGCAGGTCGCGTTCCCGAAGCGGCGCCGCGCGTGCCCGGCTTCTTGAGTGATAGGTATGATGGGCGGCAAGTGCAACCCATATCGGAGACGAGGAACATCGTGGAAGTCGGATTTTGCGGACCGGGATTGATGGGCGCGCCGATGATTCGGCATTTGCTGGCGGCCGGGCATCGGGTCAGCGTGTGGAATCGTTCGCGCGACAAGGCCGAGGCGCTCGTGAAGGACGGCGCGCATGTAGCCGGCACGCCGCGTGAACTGGCGGAGCGCGTCGATACGGTATTCGTGTGCGTGCTCGACGGCCGCGCGGTGGGCGACGTCGTGTTCGGCGAGCACGGGCTGCTGGCCGGCGATGCCGCCGCGCGTCGCCTGCAACGCATCGTCGATCATTCGAGCATCCCGCCCGCCGCGACGCGCGATTACGCGGCGCGCGCGGCCGCACTCGGCGTCGGCTGGATCGATGCGCCCGTATCGGGCGGCGTGCCCGGCGCGCAGGCCGGCACGCTCGCGGTGATGGCCGGCGGCCGCGCGGCCGATCTCGACACGGTGCGGCCGCTGATCGACGCGTACGCGTCGCGCATCACGCACATGGGCGACGCGGGCGCGGGGCAGACGGCGAAGCTGTGCAACCAGGCGATCGTCACCGCGACGGTGACCGCGATTGCCGAGGCCGTCGGCCTCGCGCAGGCGAGCGGCATCGATGCCGCCCGCCTGGCTGAAGCGCTGGCCGGCGGCTGGGCCGATTCGGTGCTGCTGCAGACGTTCGTGCCGCGCATGACGTCGGGCGGTCATGCACCGATCGGCGCGCTCGGCACGTTCCAGAAGGACGTCGATGCGATCGCCGACGCGGCGCGCGACACGGGTGCGGTGATGCCGGTGTCGGCCACCGTGCAGCAGGTGCTGCGGCTGGGCGCCGCGCAAGGGCTCGCCGGCGCCGATTTCGCCGCGTTCATCGACATCGTGCGGCCCGGCAACGGGCGTCGCCAGGCGTCGTGACAGGCAAGCGGGGTGCGTGAATGGCAGATGGGCCGCCCGGAGGCGGCCCATCGAATGGCAGGCGGATCAGCCGAGGGAGCGGGGTGTCGTGTCGCCGGCGTTCTGGCGGCCGAGCCCGCCGCGCAGGCTCGCTTTCGTGCCTGCACCAAACTCGGGCAGGATGCGCGCACGCGCACGGCTGGCGAACACGAGGAAACCGAAGCCGTTCGCTTCGTACCAATAACCACCGTTCTCGAGGCCGTCGAGCGGCTGCTCGAGTGCGTTGGCGATCGATTCGATGCAGCGCTTGCGCAGCTCGGCGATGGCGGGATAGGGCGGCTGGGCGCCGCGCACGCTGCACAGGAGCACGTCGAGACCAGGCAGCACGTGGGCGTACAGGACGGGTTCGTCCTGCGCGCGGGCGCGGGCAATCTTGGTGTCGAGCTGGGCAAACGGTTTCGAGTGGCGCAATACCGCGAGGAATGACTCCTGGCCATCCTGCTGGGCACGCCGACGTTTTTTCGGGAAGGACATAAACACTCGCCTCAAAAACAATTGCAAGAAATGCGGCATTTTCATGCGACCCACTCCCGGCTATGTACGCCGCATGTCGATCCTTTATAGCACACGAAAATGCTGCCTTCGTGCAGTACGACGATCAATGTCTCCCGTCGACCTGCTCGCCATGATCGACACAGCCAGCGTCTTGGCGCCCGTACTGTCGTTTAGTCTCCATCATAGACCTGCTTTTCCCGCGCGTGCATTCGCCCGTCACAAAAAAGTGAGATAGGCCGCATGCGGCGGTGCATCGCGCGCGCAATAAAAAGGCCCGCACGGGGCGGGCCTGGCAGGCGGGGTGCTCGGCGATCAGCGCTGCTTTAGCGAATCGCGGATCTCGCGCAGCAGCACCGTGTCTTCCGGCGTCGCGGCCGGTGCGGCTTCTTCCGGCTTGCGCAGCTTGTTGATGAATTTCACCATCAGGAAAATGATGAACGCGAGGATGACGAAATTGATCGCCACGGTGATGAACGAGCCGTAGCCGAACGCGGCGACACCCGCGGCCTGCAGGTCCTTGAACGAATCGGGATTACCCTTGAACGTCGGGGGGATGGTGCCGAGCAGAACGAACTTGTTCGAGAAATCCAGACCGCCCGTCAGCACGCCGATCACCGGCATGATGAGGTCTTTCACGACCGAGTCGACGATCTTCGAGAACGCGCCGCCGATGATCACGCCGACGGCGAGATCCATGACGTTGCCCTTGACGGCGAACTCCTTGAATTCCTTGATGATGCTCATGAGCGGCTTTCTCCTGTTGGGGGCGAGGGGAGGCGTGCCGCGACGCGCGGGGATGCGGAGCGTCGAATGAGGGTCGGTGGCACGCCGATGGCCGCATGATAGCGAACGCTCCCCATTGCCGGTAGTCCATCTTGAAATGATTGACAAATCCGCGCGCCGGCGCGGCCGGCGATGAAGGGGAGCGTGGCGTGCGTTGCAGCGCGTCGCGGGTGTGTCGACGCGCTGCGCGGCGTCAGGTGTTGTCGTCGGTCCAGCCGTCGTCGTTGCTGCCGAGGTCCATGCCGCCGCCGCCGTTGCCGTCGCTCCAGTTCGACGCATCGCCGCGGCCCAGGTCGAAGCCCGGGTCGTTCTCCTGCCGGCGGCGTTCGCCGTCGACGATCACGTCGCGTTCGACCACGCGCTCGCGGCCGCCCGACATCGCCTCGCCGAGCAAGACGCCCGTCAGCAGCCCGCCCATGCCGCCGCCGAAACCGCCGCCGCCTTGCTGGATCACGACGGGCGGCTGCTGTTGCGGGTAGGGTGGCGGCGGATACGGCTGGCCCTGCGCGCCCGTCATGCGATCGGCTTCCTGCGCATACACGGAGCCGCTGCCGTTCGCCGGTACAGCAGGTTGCGCGGCCGGGTCGGGACGCCCTTCGACGCGTGCCTTCACGCTCGCATGGCGCTGTTCGAGCTCGTCGACGCGATAGGGCGGTACCGGATTCTTGCCGTTGGACAGCGTTTCGACGAGCGTGCGCGCGTCGGTCTCGATCGCTTCGAGTTCGCCCGTGAGCGCCGCGGCCCCCGGCGCCGTCGACAGCTTCGCGTCGAGCTTCAGCGGGCGGATGTCGTTCAGCACGCCGGTGGCGCGCTTGAGTTGCGTGCGGCGCTCGTCGTCGGCGCGGCTGTCGTCGGCCGTGCGCGCGCGCCGCAGCGTCCAGCGCAGCACCAGCGCGATCACCGCGACGATCAGCCCGAGGCCGATCCACATGCCGGTCGACGGGCCGTGTTTTTCTGCCGGCGCGGCAGCGGGCGCGAGCGACGATTGCAGCGTACCGGCCTGCGTCGCCGACGGCACGTTGCCGCTCACGCGCGCGGCGTCGGCGCGAATGCGCGACTCTGTCTGGGCAAAGCGCGACGCATCGGTGAACTTCAGTTGCGGATCGAGCGACTTCGCGCGCTGCAGCTGCGCGAGCGCATCGGACGCGCGGCCCTCGCGGTCCAGCACCTGTGCATACAGGTAGCGCGCGTGCGCGTTGTTCGGATGGGCGTCGATGACTTGCGACAGCTGCGTGTCGGCCTGCTGCCAGTTGCGTTGCGCGATCGACTGCTCGACCTGCTGCAGCGACGGGACCGCAAACGCGGCGGACGACAGCAACATCAGCGAGAAGCCGAGTGCGGCGAGAGATTTCTTCATGGTCGAACCGGGCGCAGGCGCCCGTCTCCTGACGATCGGTTCGCGCCGCACGCCCGGGACGGGCGGCGGCGCGGTTGCCCGCAGTTGCCGTTACTGCGCGGGCGTGTCGAGCTGCTTCTTCAGCGCGGCGAGGCGATCCTCGACCGACGGACCCTTGTTCAGCGCGGCGAGCTTGTCGTCGAGTGCCTTGCCGCTCGACGTGTCGGCGGAATTGAGGCGCGCGTCCGAGCGGGCGTTCTGCAGCGCGACCTTGTCCTCGAGCTTCTGGAAGTCTTCGGACAGGTTCTTGCCGCCGATGCCGCCCAGCGCGCTGGCCGCGACGTCCTTCGCCTGTGCGATTTCCTGCTTGGCCTGCAGGATGTTCGAGCGTGCATTCAGGTCGTTGCGGCGCTGACGCATGTCGGCGATCTGCCCCTTCAGCTTGTCGACCGACGGCTCGAGCGTCGACAGTTCGGCCGCGAGCGCGTCACGCTCGGCTTCCGCGTTCGACTGCGCGCCGAGCGCCTCGCGTGCGAGTGCCTCGTCGCCGGCCTGCAGCGCGCGTTTCGCGCCGTCCTCGTACTTCTTCACCTTGTCGTCGGCCGCATCGCGCTTGCTGCGCTGGGTCGCGACCTGTGCCTCGATCTCGATCAGCGAATTCTCGGCACGACCGATGCTGTCGTCGAGCTCCCGCACGATCTGCCGTGCGTCGCGCGACGGATCCTGTACCGAATCGGCCGCATCGTTCAGCAGGCCTTTGATCGTGCGCGAAACAGAGTCGAAAAGCGACATGAAATCCTCCGTGATTGAAAGGCGCCGCGTCACCGCGGCAGTGCCCGTAGCGAGCCGGTTCCGACCCGCATGAGCCGGCGGATATTACACCACCGGTTCACTTAAATACGGCTTAAACGCGCGAGTTCAAGCGGCGTGCGCATCAGGATGTCGAACCTTTCGCGGTTGAAAGAAAATCGACCGTGCGCACCATATTGCGTGTCCATGATAGGCAGAGGATGCCGACAATACGTTCCTCAAATCACGGCATTGCGGGAATTTTTACAAAAAATCGCGAAGGCACCCGGTCGATTTCATTAAAATGCGCTGTCACGTCGCGGGAACGGATCGCCGCGCGGCGGGGTCTGTCGACGTGACAGCCGCATCACGCTGTACCCGCTCTGATTCATCCGCTTGCATTTCCGCATGCGTCCGAGGGTGCCACGTACGCCCGCCATTCCGACATGCCAATTATCAAACGACCGCCTTCTTCTTCCGACAGGAACGAACCCCACTACACGCTGCGCCGTTCGCCGTCCGGAGCCTATTACCCCGATGACGACGATCGCGACGACGACCGCCGCACCCAGCGCAGCAGCGGCGGCGGAGGGCGCCGTCGCTCGTTCGGCTCGCGCGTCGCGCTGTGGTTCGCCGGCCTGTTCGCGACGCTGGCGATCGTCGGTGCGCTGATCGTCGGCTACGCGCTGGTCGTGATGGCGCCGCAACTGCCGTCGCTCGATGCGCTGACCAACTACCAGCCGAAGGTGCCGCTGCGCGTGTTCACGGCCGATCACGTACTGATCGGCGAGTTCGGCGAGGAGCGCCGCAGCCTCGTGCGGTTCCAGGACATTCCCGACGTGATGAAGAAGGCCGTGCTCGCGATCGAGGACTACCGCTTCTACGAACATGGCGGTGTCGACTTCGTCGGCATCCTGCGCGCGGGCGTCGCCGACCTGATGCACGGCGGCGCGCGCCAGGGCGCGAGCACGATCACGATGCAGGTCGCGCGCAACTTCTTCCTGTCGAGCGAGAAGACCTACACGCGCAAGATTTACGAAATGCTGCTCGCGTACAAGATCGAGAAGGCCCTGACGAAGGACCAGATCCTCGAGCTGTACATGAACCAGATCTATCTCGGCCAGCGCTCGTACGGTTTCGCGGCCGCCGCGCGCGTGTATTTCGGCAAGGACCTGAAGGACATCACGCTCGCGGAAGCGGCGATGCTCGCGGGGCTGCCGAAGGCGCCGTCCGCCTATAACCCGGTCGTCAATCCGAAGCGCGCGAAGGTGCGCCAGGAATACATCCTGAAGCGCATGCTCGAGGTCGGTTACATCACGCAGCCGCAGTACGACGAGGCCGTGAAGGAAGAGATCCACGTGCGCACGCCGGGCAACCAGTACGCGGTGCACGGCGAGTACGTCGCCGAGATGGTGCGGCAGATGATGTACCAGCAGTACAAGGACGAAACCTATACGCGCGGGCTGACCGTCACGACGACGATCAATTCGGCCGACCAGGAAGCCGCGTACCAGGCCGTGCGTCGCGGCATTCTCGACTACGAGCGCCGCCACGGCTATCGCGGGCCGGAAGCGTCGATCCAGCTGCCCGCGGCCGGCGACGACCGCGACGAGGCGATCGACGATGCGCTCGCCGATCACCCGGACAACGGCGACCTGCAGTCGGCGGTCGTGCTGTCGGCGTCGCCGAACGCGGTCGAGGTGCAGTTCGTCGGCGGCGCGACCACGACGATCGGGCCGGCCGGGCTGCGCTTCGTGTCGGCCGCATTGAGCCCGCGCGCGAACGATACGCTGCGCATCAAGCCGGGCTCGGTCGTGCGCGTGCTGAAGGACGGCAAGACGGGCTGGCAGGTCGTGCAGCTGCCGCAGGTCGAAGGCGCGCTCGTCGCGATCGCGCCGCAGGATGGCGCGATCCGCTCGCTCGTCGGCGGCTTCGACTTCAACAAGAGCAAGTTCAACCACGTGACGCAGGCATGGCGGCAGCCGGGCTCGTCGTTCAAGCCGTTCATCTACTCGGCGTCGCTCGACAAGGGCATGGGGCCGGCGACGATGATCAACGACGCGCCGCTGTACTTCCCGCCGAGCGTGCCGGGCGGCACCGCCTGGGAGCCGAAGGACGACGACCAGCCGGACGGCCCGATGACGATGCGTACCGGCCTGCAGCGTTCGAAGAACCTCGTGTCGATCCGGATCCTCGCGTCGATCGGCACGCAGTATGCGCAGCAGTACGTGACGCAGCGCTTCGGCTTCGATCCCGCGAAGACGCCGCCTTACCTGCCGATGGCGCTCGGCGCGGGCCTCGTGACGCCGCTGCAGCTCGCGACGGGTTATGCGGTGTTCGCGAACGGCGGCTACAAGGTCGATCCGTACCTGATCGCCGAGGTCGACGACGCGCGCGGCCAGCCGCTGCAGAAGTCGCAGCCGGTGCTGGCGGGCAGCACGGCCCCGCGCACGATCGAAGGCCGCAACGCGTACGTGATGAACAGCCTGCTGCATTCGGTCGCGACGGCCGGCACGGGCGCGGGCACCAACGCACTGGGCCGCAGCGACCTGCAGGGCAAGACCGGTACGACGAACGACGCGAAGGACGGCTGGTTCGCCGGCTACCAGCAATCGCTCGTCGCGGTGGCATGGATGGGCTTCGACCAGCCGAAGAGCCTCGGCAGCCGCGAGTTCGGCGCGCAGCTCGCGCTGCCGATCTGGGTGAACTACATGCGCACCGCGCTGAACGGTGTGCCCGAGCAGCAGATGCCGATGCCGGACGGCCTGACCTCGATCGACGGCGAGCTGTACTACGCCGATCGGACGCCGGGCAACGGCTTCGTCGCGAACGTCGACATCAACCCGGCCGAGAACGCGATCAGCGCGAACGACGCGCTGGGTTCGGCCGGTGCGGCAGGGCTCGCGCCGCCGCCCGTCACGCCGCAGGAGAAGCAGCAGATCATGGACATGTTCGAGAACAAGTAAGCGGGATACCGCTGTTCATGCATGCGACGGGCGCCTTCGGGCGCCCGTTTTTTTTGTGCGTCGACGCAAGCGGGAGCGGCTGAATCAGAACGACGCGCACGCAGGCACCACCGTCATGCCGACCGATTCCTGATGAAACCGCTCCATATAGGCCCTGCGGATCGCGGCGAGCCGCACGCGCGTGTCGGGCGTATCGTCGGCGATGATACGGATCACGAAGCTGTCCTCGCGCGTGATACCGCCGGTCGTGCGGTCGCGCCATTGGCCGTGCGTATCCCAGTAGGTCAGGCCGTCGGGAAAACGCGGCGTGACCGTGTCGGCGAGAAACGCCGCGCGTTCCGCATCGGTGACGGAGCCGTGTCCCGCGATGTCGCGCCCGAACAGCAGGTCGGCCTGCAGCATGCGGCTCTCGCCCGGCTGGGTGCAGGCCGGCGCCGTGCCGGCGGCGGGCGGGGGCGGTGCCGCGCAACCGGCGAGCAGTGCGATCGCGACGCCGCCGATCATGGGCGCCGCGCGGTGCCACCAGGTCTTGGGGCACGCGGCTGAAGGCCGCATCTGCCCAATTCGTGTCGATCGACCTCCGCGCGCGCAAAACGCTGCGCGCTCAACCACTTGCGTGCTTGTCCGGCGGGTTATCAACAGGGCTGTCAACATAATCTGGGGATAACCCTAGGTTGGTTCGCTGACGCCCGGCGCGCGATCAGTGCTGCGGTTTCGCGTGCGCGAGATGCATGCCGAGCGTGCCCGGGTCGGTATTCGTGCCCGACAGCAGCACGCCGACGCGCTTGCCCTGCAGCGTTTCGCGCAGCGGGCCGAGCAGCGCGGCGAGGGCGGCCGCGCATGCCGGTTCGACCGACAGCTTCAGTTGCGAGAACAGGAACAGCATCGCGGCACGCAGCGCGTCGTCGGACACGGTGACGATGCGGTCGACGTGGCGCCGGCACAGCTGGTAGCTGTATTCCTCGGTATGCGGCGCCATCAGCGAATCGGCGATCGTCTGCATCGCGCTCATCTTGATCGTGTGATTGGCCGCGAAGCTGCGGCTCATCGCGTCGGCGCCTTCCGGCTCGACGCCGTACACGTGCACGCGCGGATTCGCGAGCCGCAGCGCGGTCGCCATGCCGGCCGCCAGCCCGCCGCCGCCGATCGGTACGATCACCGCGTCGAGGTCGGGGGTCTGCGTCGCCCATTCGTAGCCGAGCGTCGCGGTGCCGAGGATCGTGTGATAGCCGTTGAACGGATGGATGAAGAAGCGGCCTTCCTCGGCCTCGATCCGGCGCACCAGATCGAACGCCTGCGACGCGCTGCCGGCCAGCACGACTTCCGCGCGGTACTGCTTGCACTGCGCGATGCGCGTCGGGCTCGCGGTGTGGAACATCACGACCTTGGCGCTGCTGCCGAGCCGCATGGCCGCATACGCGACGGCCGCCGCGTGATTGCCGGCCGACACGCAGGTGACGCCCGCGTTCTTGCGGGCCTCGTCGAGCGCAAGCAGGTTCGTGAATGCGCCGCGCGCCTTGAAGCTGCCGCTCACCTGCAGCAGCTCGAACTTGAAGTTGACGTGCGTGCCCTCGAGGGACGGCAGGTCGGCGCGTTCGAACACGGGCGTGCGCGCGACCCAGGGCGACAGTGCGAAATGCTGCGCGGCGATTTCGTCGAGCGTCGGGATCGGCTCGCCGTCGATCGTCGTATGGGCCGTGCCCTGTTGTTCAGTCGACATGACGTGGCGGGTGGCGGAGTGGGCCGGCCCGCACACGCGGGCCGGCGTGGCGGGAGGCAGTCAGTGCGCGTCGACCGACATGCTGCGGATGAACTTGCGCAGGAACTGCTCGCAGCCGGCGAGCTGCGCGAGCTCGACATATTCGTTCGGCTTGTGCGCCTGCTCGATGTTGCCGGGCCCGCATACGACGCTCGGGATGCCCGCGCGTTCGAACAGGCCGGCCTCGGTGCCGTATGCGACCTTGCGCTTGTCCTGGTCCGCCGTCAGCGCGCGCACGAGTTGCGTGATCGCGGCCTGTTCGGTTGCGTCGAGGCCCGGCGCCGCGGCGATCTTCGAAAATTCGATCGCGGCATTCGGATGCTCGCGAAGCATCTGCGGCAGCAGTGTTTCCCGTGCATACGCTTCGATGCGCGTGAAGATCTGCTCGGGATCGAGCGTCGGCAGGTTGCGGAATTCGAAGTCGAAGCGGCACTCGGCCGGCACCGTGTTGATCGCGTTGCCGCCCTGGATCGTGCTCGTCTGCGCGGTAGTGAACGGCACGTCGTACAGCGCGTCGAACGGGCCTTCGGCGCGGAAGCGGTCGGCGATGTCGCGGATGTGGCAGATGAGGCGCGCCGCATACTCGATCGCGTTCAGCCCCTTCGGCGTCAGCGACGAATGCGCCGCGTGGCCGCGCACGCAGCAGCGGTATGCGTTGATGCCCTTGTGCGCGATGATCGGCCGCATGCTGGTCGGCTCGCCGACGATGCAGCCCGACGGTTGCACGCCGCGCTTGACGAGGTCGGCGATCATCAGCGGCGCGCCGGCGCAGCCGATTTCCTCGTCGTAGGACAGCGCGAAATGGATCGGCTTCGCGAGCTTCGTCGCCTGCATCTCGGGCAGCAGCGCGAGCGCGGCGCCGATGAAACCCTTCATGTCGCAGGTGCCGCGGCCATACAGGCGGCCGTCGCGGATTTCCGGCGCGAACGGGTTGCTGTCCCATTGCTGGCCGTCGACCGGCACGACGTCGGTATGCCCCGACAGCACGATGCCGCCGTTCGTCGAGCCGTCGTGCGCGGGCACGGTCGCGAACAGGTTCGCCCAGCCTTCGCGTGGATCGTGCGTGATCGTCGATGCGATGCCTTTCGCGGCGAGCGCGTCGCGCACCGTTTCGATCAGGCCGAGGTTCGGCACGCGGCTCGTCGTGTCCATCGACACCAGTTGCTTGATCCAGGGCAGGCTGACGAGCGACGCGTCGCCCTGGGTGTCGGTGGACGGCGCCGTGGCGTCGAGAGTGGACATGGCAAAACTCCGTCTGATGAATGCGAAAATCATACTCAAAAACGCGCCGGCCCGCCCGCGCCGCGCGCAGTGCGGTGCAGCATCGGCATGGCCGTCAGTACCGCGTCACGACCCGTCAGCGCGCCGCGGCCACCGCGCCCTGCCTCGGGGCGAGCGCGCGCAGCGTTTCCTTGATCGTCGACACGCGGATCGCGAGGTCGGGCGAGCGCGTCTCGATCCGCAGCTTGTCCTGTCCCGCCAGCTTGATGTGCCGGTGCTTCTGCACCATCTCGATGATCCGCATCGGATCGATCGGCGGATTCGGCTCGAACTGCAGTCCGATCGCGGCCTCGCTCGCATCGATCTTCACGATGCCGAGCGGCTTCGCGGCGATCCGCAGCCGGTGCGTCTCGACCAGCGCGTGCGCCTGCGGCGGCAGCTTGCCGAAGCGGTCGATCAGTTCCTCCTGGATACCGTCGATCGCGTCGCCGTGCTCGCAGTTCGCGAGCCGCTTGTACAGCGACAGCCGCTCCTGCACGTCCGCGCAGTAGTCGGCCGGCAGGATCGCCGGCGCATGCAGGTTGATTTCCGTCGTCGCGGCGAGCGGGGCGGTGAGGTCGGGCTCCTTGCCGTTCTTCAGTGCCTTCACCGCGTCGTTCAGCATGTCGGTATAGAGCTGGAAGCCGATCTCGTGGATCTCGCCCGACTGCTTGTCGCCGAGCACCTCGCCGGTGCCGCGGATCTCGAGGTCGTGCATCGCGAGATAGAAGCCCGAACCGAGTTCCTCCATCTGCTGGATCGCTTCGAGCCGGCGCTGCGCCTGCTTGGTCAGCGCCTGCGGATCGTGCACGAGCAGGTACGCGTATGCCTGGTGGTGCGAGCGGCCGACGCGGCCGCGCAACTGGTGGAGCTGCGCGAGGCCGAACTTGTCCGCGCGATGCATGATGATCGTGTTCGCGCTCGGCACGTCGATGCCGGTCTCGATGATGGTCGTGCACAGCAGCACGTTCGCGCGCTGCGCGACGAAATCGCGCATTACCCGTTCGAGCTCGCGTTCGTGCATCTGGCCGTGCGCGATCACGATGCGCGCCTCGGGCACGAGCGCCTCGAGCATCGCCTTGCGGTTCTCGATCGTCTCGACCTCGTTGTGCAGGAAGTACACCTGGCCGCCGCGCTTCAGTTCGCGCAGCATCGCCTCGCGAATCACGCTTTCTTCCTCGCGGCGCACGAAGGTCTTGATCGCGAGGCGCTTCTGCGGCGCGGTCGCGATGACCGAGAAGTCGCGCAGCCCCTCGAGCGCCATCCCGAGCGTGCGCGGAATCGGCGTCGCGGTGAGCGTCAGCACGTCGACTTCCGCGCGCAGCGCCTTCAGCGCTTCCTTCTGGCGCACGCCGAAGCGGTGTTCCTCGTCGATGATCACGAGGCCGAGGCGCTTGAACTGCACGTCCGACGACAGCAGCTTGTGCGTGCCGATCACGATGTCGACGCTGCCTTCGTTGATCTGCGCGATCGCCGCGTTCACTTCCTTCGTCGTCTTGAAGCGCGACAGCTCGACGATCCGCACCGGCCAGTCCGCGAAGCGGTCGGCGAAGGTCTGCGTGTGCTGCTCGGCGAGCAGCGTGGTCGGCGACAGCAGTGCGACCTGCTTGCCGCCCAGCACCGCGATGAACGCGGCGCGCAGCGCGACCTCGGTCTTGCCGAAGCCGACGTCGCCGCACACGAGGCGGTCCATCGGCTTGCCGCTCGTCATGTCGCCGATCACGGCCGCGATGGCTGCCGCCTGGTCGGGCGTTTCCTCGAAGCCGAAGCTTTCGGCGAACTTCACGTAGTCGCGCGGATCGAGCGAGAACGCGTGGCCTTCGCGGGCCGCGCGGCGCGCGTACAGGTTCAGCAGCTCGGCGGCCGTATCGCGGATCTGCTGCGCGGCCTTGCGTTTCGCGCGTTCCCACTGGCCGGAGCCGAGCGCGTGCAGCGGCGCGCTGTCCGGATCGGCGCCGCTGTAGCGCGAGATCACGTGCAATTGCGCGACCGGCACGTAGAGCTTGCTGTCGCCCGAGTATTCGAGGTGCAGGAATTCGGTCTCGCCTTCGCCGAGGTCCATCGACACGAGGCCCATGTAGCGGCCGATGCCGTGCTGCGCGTGGACGACCGGGTCGCCGACCTTCAGTTCCGACAGGTCGCGCACCATCGCGTCGACGTTGCTGGCCTGTTCCTGCCGGCGGCGGCCCGCGCGGCGGCCGAGCGCGCCGTACAGCTCGGTCTCGGTGACGACCGCGTAACCTTCGCCCGGCACCGCGAAGCCGTTCGCGAGCGGCGCGACGCCGAGCGCGAAACGTTCGTCGCTCTCGAGCCAGCCCGCGAAGTGGTCGTTCGACGCGGGGCGCAGATGGTGTTCGGCGAGCAGTTGCAGGATCGTCTCGCGACGGCCGGCCGATTCGACGGTCAGCAGGACGCGCTTGCCCGACGATTCGACGAACGTGCGCAGCGACGCGAGCGGATCGTCGGCATGGCGATCGACGGAGAGCTGGGGCAGCGCCGTCGCCCAGCCGCCGGCCGGCTGCGCGGGCAGCACGACGCGTGCGAACGGCTTCGCGAACGCGAAGAAATCCTCGTCGGACAGGAACAGGCGCTGCGGTTCGAGGATCGGCCGCTCGCGATCGTGCGCGAGGAACGCGTGACGCTGCTTCGTATCGGCCGTGAAGCGGCGGATCGACGCGTCGAGATCGCCGGCGAACACGAGGTGCGCATCCTGCGGCAGGTAGTGGAACAGCGTGGCGGTTTCGTCGAAAAACAGCGGCAGGTAATACTCGATGCCGGCCGACGGCACGCCGTTACCGATGTCCTTGTAGATCGGCGCGCGGCTCGGGTCGCCTTCGAACGTCTCGCGCCAGCGGCTGCGGAAGGCCGTGCGCGCGGCTTCGTCGAACGGAAACTCGCGGCCGGGCAGCAGGCGCACGTCGCGCACCGGGTAGAGGCTGCGCTGCGTGTCGGGGTCGAACGCGCGGATCGAGTCGACCTGGTCGTCGAACAGGTCGATCCGGTACGGCAGCGGCGAGCCCATCGGGTACAGGTCGATCAGCGAGCCGCGTACGCAGTATTCGCCGGGCCGCACGACCTGGCTCACGTGCTCGTAGCCGGCCAGCGTGAGCTGCGCCTTCAGCTTCGCCTCGTCGAGCCGCTCGCCCTGCGCGAATGCGAACGTGTACGCGGCCATGAACGACGCGGGCGGCATCCGGTACAGCGCGGTGGTCGCGGGCACGAGCAGGATGTCGCAGCGGCCCTCGCCGAGATCGTGCAGCGTCGCGAGACGCTCCGATACGAGGTCCTGGTGCGGCGAGAACGTGTCGTACGGCAGCGTTTCCCAGTCCGGCAGCAGGCGCACGCGGGCGTCGGGCGAGAAGTAGCGGATTTCCTGCGAAAGCCGCTGCGCGTCGACCGCATTCGCGCAGATCACCGCGAGGAGCGGCACGTCCTGGCGGTTGTCGGCGAGATAACGGGCGATGGCGAGCGCGTCGGCGGAACCATGCGCGCCGTCGAAGGCGAAACACTGGCCGGACTTGACGCGGGCAATGGGCGAGGCGGACGGGGTGGAAGCGTTATCTGGCATAGGGACGACAGGGGTGGCGTGCACGGGCGCATCGCGGTGCGCCGGTCGAGACGAAAGACCTATTATAAAATCCGCTTCTCGATTTCATCTTTCCGGCGTTTCCCTTCGTGACTCCCCGACTTTTCGCCCTGATTCCCTGTGCCGGCACGGGCAGCCGTTCCGGTTCGGCCGTGCCGAAGCAATACCGCACGCTGGCCGGCCGCGCGCTGCTGCACTACACGCTCGCCGCGTTCGACGCGTGCAGCGAATTCGCGCAGACGCTCGTCGTGCTCGCGCCCGACGATTCCCATTTCGACGCGCGCCGCTTCGCGGGCCTGCGCTTCGCGGTGCGCCGCTGCGGCGGCGGCTCGCGCCAGGCGTCGGTGCTGAACGGGCTGCTCGAGCTGGCCGAATTCGGCGCGACCGACCAGGACTGGGTGCTGGTGCACGACGCCGCGCGCCCGGGCATCACGCCGGAGCTGATCCGCACGCTCGTCGCGGCGCTGAAGGACGATCCGGTCGGCGGCATCGTCGCGCTGCCGGTTGCCGATACGCTCAAGCGCGTGCCGGCCGGCGGCGACGCGATCGCGCGCACCGAGTCGCGCGACGCGCTGTGGCAGGCGCAGACGCCGCAGATGTTCCGCATCGGCATGCTGCGCGAGGCGATCCTGCGCGCGCAGCGCGAAGGGCACGACCTGACCGACGAAGCGAGCGCGATCGAATGGGCCGGCCATACGCCGCGCGTCGTGCAGGGCAGCCTGCGCAATTTCAAGGTCACGTACCCCGAAGATTTCGCGCTCGCGGAAGCGATCCTCGCGCGCCCCGCGAACGCCTCCTGACTTTCACCCCCTCTTTATCGGAACACGCATGGATTTCAGAATCGGACAAGGCTACGACGTGCACCAGCTCGTCGAGGGGCGCCCCCTCATCATCGGCGGCGTGACGATTCCGTACGAACGCGGCCTGCTCGGCCACTCGGACGCGGACGTGCTGCTGCACGCGATCACCGACGCGCTGTTCGGCGCGGCGGCGCTCGGCGACATCGGCCGCCACTTCTCCGACACGGACGCGGCATTCAAGGGCGCCGACAGCCGCGTGCTGCTGCGCGAGTGCGCGGCCCGCATCAAGGCGGCCGGCTTCACGATCCAGAACGTCGACAGCACCGTGATCGCCCAGGCGCCGAAGCTGGCACCGCATATCGACGGGATGCGCGCGAACATCGCGGCCGATCTCGGGCTGCCGCTCGATCGTGTGAACGTGAAGGCGAAGACCAACGAAAAGCTCGGCTATCTCGGCCGCGGCGAAGGGATCGAGGCGCAGGCCGCCGCGCTGCTGGTGAAGCAGGGCGGCTGACGGTTGTCCGTGGCGGCGCGCGGTTCGCGCCGCACGTCGTCCCCGAGGAAACGAAAATGCCACGCATCAGCGTGGCATTTTCGTTTGAAGCGGGCGTCGCTCCCGGCATCGCCGCCGGTGCGCGCGGCGCAACCGCTTATTCGCCTTCGGCGGCGATCACCTGCGCGGCGGCGTTGATCACCGATGCGATACGGCCGACGTCGCGCAGCTGCGTGACGGTCATCCCTTGCTCGTTCTTCAGCAGCGCATAGTGCGACTTCACGCAGAAGTGGCACTTGCCGACGATCGACGCGGCGAGCGCGTACATCTCGAACTTGCGCTTGTCGACGCCGCCGTGCGTCGCGTACGCGCCCATCCGCAGTTCGGCGCGTTGCGTCTTCAGGTCGGCGTCGTCGGCCATCTCGACATACGGATACCAGGTGTTGTTCATCCCCATCAGCGCGGCCGCCGTCAGCACGGCGTTCGTCTCTTCGGGCGACAGGACGCCGGCTTCGCGGATCGTCTTGATGAGCACCGTGCTCTTCGCCGCGATCGCCGCCGCCAGCGCGACGCCGACAGCGTCGGTGCCTTCGAGCGACGAGCGCGAGATCGTGCCGTCGAGGTTCAGGCGAATGTCCTTCGCGTAGTCGGGAATACGTGCCTTAATCGAATCGATGAATTCCATTGATATCTCCTATGGGTTGGCCGTTAAAAAAGCCCGCAGGCAGGACGTGCGCCGCGGGCTTCGTGCATCGATGCGCTTACAGCGTTGCGCCGCCGACTGCACGGTTGCACGGGCAGAGTTCGTCCGTTTGCAGGCCGTCCAGAATCCGCAGGACTTCTTCCGGGCTGCGGCCGACGTTCAGGTTGTTCACCGAAACGTGCTGGATCGTGTTGTCCGGATCGACGATGAACGTTGCACGCAGGGCCACGCCGGCTTCCTTGTCGCGCACGCCGAGCTGGTCGATCAGCTCGCCCTTGACGTCGCCGAACGAGTAGTGGTTCAGCTTGTCGAGGTCCTTGTGCTCACGGCGCCATGCGAGCTTGACGAATTCGTTGTCCGAGCTGCCGCCCAGCAGCACGGCGTCGCGCTCTTCGAACTGCTTCGTGAGCTTTGCGAATTCGACGATTTCCGTCGGGCACACGAACGTGAAGTCCTTCGGGTAGAAGTAGATGATCTTCCACTTGCCCGGGAACGACGCTTCGGTGACGGTCTCGAATGCCGACTGGCCGTTTTCTTCGTGGTTGTTGAAGCCCGGCTTCGCGGCCACGACGGTGAAAGCTTCGAGTTTATCGCCAACGGTTTTCATGCGGATACTCCTGTATGAGTTGGGAAGAAGACTGAGTCAAGCTACCTCGGTGCTGCAACGATGGTGTGACAGCATGGGTGGGACTGTAACACTATTAGTAAGGCGCTTCAATAGATTTTGACTAACGCCATCCATAGTTTTTTTCAACCGGATCGATAGTGTGAAGGGCGGCAGGCGTACGCGAGCGCGTCACGCCGTCGCACGTGCCTTGCCGGCGCCGGGGAATTCGAGCGTGACTTCGAGGCCCGCGTCGGGGCTGCGGTTGCGCAGGCGCAGCGCACCGCGATAGCGGCCGACGAGGCGCAGCACGATCGCCATCCCGAGCCCCGTGCCGTCCGCCTTGGTGCGCGCCGTGTCGACGCGATAGAACGGCCGCATCACGAGCGGCAGCTGGTCCTCGGGGATGCCGGGGCCCTCGTCGCTCACCGACAACTCGACGCGCGCGTGCGTCACGCGCGTCTCGAGCGTGATGCGCGACACGCCGTCGTCGCGGCTCTGGCCGTATTTGCGCGCATTTTCGACGAGGTTGCCGATCACGCGGCGCATGTCGGTCTCGTCGGCTTCGATCACGGCATTCGGCGCGAGCCGCGTGCGGATCTGGACGCCGTCCTCGCCCGACACGCGCGCAGCGACTTCGTGCGCGATCGACGACAGGTCGACCGGCTCCGGCTTGCGCTGGGTCGGACGCGCGTAGTCGATGAAGGCCGCGATGATGCGATCCATTTGCTCGATGTCGTCGACCATCGCGTCCTTGGTCGCCTGGTCGGACGGGCTCATCTCGGTCTCGAGCCGCAGCCGCGCGAGCGGCGTGCGCAGGTCGTGCGAGATGCCAGCGAGCATCAGCGCGCGATCGGCCTCGAGCTGCTCGAGGTCGCGCACCATCTGGTTGAAGCTGCGGTTGGTGTCGGCCGCGACGCCCATCCCGCGCTCGGGCAGCGGGTCGGGCGCCTGCCCCGAGCCGACCTGGCGCGCGACGAGCGCGAGCCGCGAGAACGGCCGGTTCACGAGGCTGGTGATGAACGCGGAGCCGAACAGCGACAGCGCGAGCGCGAACAACCCCCAGCCGGCCCACTGCAGGCCCGTGACGTTGTCGAGCTGGTCGCGGTCGAGCGCGACCCAGTAATCGTCGTCGTCGATCTTGAAGCTGATCCACACGCCGGGAATGTCGTTGACCGACTGTGCGATCACGGTATCGTCGCCGAGGCGGCTGCGGATGTCGTGCTCGATCAGGCGGTTCAGCGATTCGTCGGGCTGCAGCTTGAACTTGTCGGTCTTTTCGCGCGGGTACACGCGCACGCCCTCGTTGCTCTCGAGATCCTGCAGCAGCGCGCGCCGCAGGTCGGGATCGGAGTAGAGCAGGGCGGTGCGCGTGAGCTTCACGACCGCGACGAGCTGCAGCGCCACGCGCTGCGCGCGCGGCTCGCGCTCGATCACACGAAAGCTCTGGAACCACGCGGCGAGACTGACCGAGATCAGCAGCGCGATCAGCAGGAAGGTGCGCCAGAACAGCCCGCCGAACGCGAGCTGCAGGAGGCGCCGGTCGATACGCATGGGACGGGCCGTGGGCGGGCGAAACCGGAAAGGAAAAAGATCAGGCGGCGCCGTCCGGGATGAACACGTAGCCGAGGCCCCAGACGGTCTGGATGAAACGCGGGCTGCCCGGATCCGGTTCGATCAGCTTGCGCAGGCGCGAGATCTGCACGTCGAGGCTGCGGTCGAACACTTCGTATTCACGGCCGCGCGCGAGCTCCATCAGCTTCTCGCGCGACAGCGGCTGGCGCGGATGGCGCGCGAATACCTTCAGCACCGAGAATTCGCCGGTCGTCAGTGGAATTTCCTGGCCGGATTTCGTCAGTGTGCGGGTCGCGAGGTTCAGCGAGAACTCGCCGAACTCGAACACCTCGGTGGTTTCCGACGGTGCGCCCGGCAGTTCGGCCGGCGCCTGGCGGCGCAGCACCGCATGAATGCGCGCGACGAGCTCGCGCGGGTTGAACGGCTTCGGCAGGTAATCGTCGGCGCCCATCTCGAGGCCGACGATGCGATCGACGTCCTCGCCCTTCGCGGTGAGCATGATGATCGGCGTGCGGTCGTTGCTGCCGCGCAGGCGGCGACAGATCGACAGGCCGTCTTCGCCCGGGAGCATCAGGTCGAGCACGAGCAGGTCGAAACGCTCGCGGACCCAGAGCTTGTTCATTGCGGTCGCGTTTTCGGCGACGTAGACATTGAAACCCTGCTCGCCGAGATAGCGGCGCAGCAGATCGCGCAGGCGCGGGTCGTCGTCGACGACGAGAATCTTGGAGGGGTTTTTCGTTTCCATGATCGGCATCTTATCGCGAATGGGAATTGACGCACGGCCGCGTATTTTCGTGCGTTACAGTCGGTTACAAAATTTACCCGTAGTGTCGCGCCGAGTAAAGGCAGGCTATAGAGATTCCTTTACTCGAAGCCGAAATTCGGTAGATACTCCCCTGCACTCCATCATTCATCTTTGCACACCCGAATTCCGCAGGGTTTTTCAAGTACCAGAGGTAACCGGTTGCCGCGTGACGAAGGGAACAAATCGACCAAAGAAGCGAGGACGGTCATGCGATCTGCCCGGATTGCACTGATGCTGACGATCGCGCTCGCCGGTCCGTATGCGTCGAACTTCGCGTATGCGCAGCGCCCCGAGCAGGGCGCATCGTCGCGCAAGCTGCCGCGCGGCAAAGCGCCGCAGTCGGATCGTACCGCCGAGATGACGGTTCGTTCCGCCGTGCCTCCCGATCTCGAACAGCGCCGCCGCGACGGGCACATGACGCCCGAGGAGCGCCACCTTTTGCGCCAGCACATCGAGGACGCCGTTCGCGAGCTGTACAAGCGCTGACGCGCCGTCTTTCGCCCTGCGGATCACAACGCGATCCATCGCGCGGAAAAGATTCGTAGCAATTTTTCCGTCAACTTTCGCCTGCCGATTGCCGTTGTACCGGCATCCGCACCGCCGGTGCGCACCGGGAGTCCATGACGATGAAAGCGAACGCTGCCGCACCGGCGCCGTCGCCCGCCATGCAGTCGCCGCTCGACGCCGACGATGCATTGTTTTTCCTGAGCCGTACCGGTTTTTCTCCCGCGCCCGCCGATGTCGCGCGCATCGTCGGCATGACGCGCGCGCAGGTCGTGGCCGACACGCTCGGCAGTGTTCGGCGCGAGCCCGTCACGACGTGGCCGGACTGGATCGCCGAGTTGCCGCCGACGCGCGCGCAACGCCAGGCGCTGACCCCCGACATGCGGCGCGACGAGCAGCGCGAGCGCAATGTCCGCTACGATGCGCTGCGCGCGGCCTGGATCAACGAGATGATCGTCACGCCGTCGCCGCTGACCGAGCGCATGACGCTGTTCTGGCACGGGCACTTCACGTCGGGGCAGGACAAGGTGCCTTACCCGCAGACGATGGCCGCGCAGAACGCGCTGTTTCGCCGCGAGGCGCTCGGCAACTTCGGCGTGCTGCTGCACGCGGTCGCGAAGGATCCGGCGATGCTTCAGTATCTCGACGGTGCGAGCAATCGCAAGGGCCGCCCGAACGAGAACTTCGCACGCGAGGTGATGGAGCTGTTCACGCTCGGCGAAGGGCATTACACGCAATACGACGTGACCGAAGCCGCGCGCGCGATGACGGGCTGGACGGTCGATCCCGACACGCTGCGCTTCGAGGTGCGGCCGGAATGGCACGATGCGGGCGACAAGACGATCCTCGGCGAAACCGGGCCGTTCGACGGCGACGGCTTTCTCGACATCCTGCTGAAGCGGCCCGGCACCGCGCGCTTCATCGCCGGCAAGCTGTGGCGCGAGTTCGTGTCGGATACGCCCGACCCGGGCGCGCTCGATGCGGTGGCCGAGCGGTTTCGCTCGAGCGGCTACGACATTCGCGCGGCGCTCGCCGCGCTGTGGTCGACCGACGCCTTCTGGGACCCGCGCAATCGCGGCGTGCTCGTCAAGTCGCCGGCGGAATTCGTCGTCGGCTCGGTACGGCTGTTCGACGTTGCGTACGGCGATCCGCAGATGCTTGCGAACACCGTGCGCACGCTCGGGCAGAACCTGTTTTATCCGCCGAACGTGAAGGGCTGGCCGGGCGGCGCGCTGTGGATCAACAGCACCACGCTGCTCGCGCGCAAGCAGTTCGTCGAGCAACTGTTCCGCGCGACCGAGACGGCCGGCATGCACCCGCCGGCGCGTGCGACGGTGCCGCCGCCGAATGTCCGCGCGCACGCGATGCCGGTGGTCGATGCGGCGTCCGCCGCCGGCATGCGCGCGGCGCCTGCCAGGCCCGCGCGCGGCGGCCTGCGTTTCGACCTCGAACGCTGGCTCGCGCAATATCGGGCGCGGCCGCAGGCGATCGCGGGCTTGTCGACCGAGCTTCAGTTGCAGCACGCGGTGCTGCAGCTTTCGCCGGTCGCGGCGATCGACACGGATTCGACCGGCAGCGCGTATCTCGAGGCGCTGCTGATGGACCCGGCCTATCAACTGAAATGATTCGAACGACGATGAAGCGGGGAGCCGGTGCGGCAAAGGTGCCGGGCGGCGAACCAAAGGATGCGCGATGAACCGACGTGATTTTCTGACGCTGACGGGCGCCGCGGCCGCAGCCGGCGTGTCGCTGTGGCAGGCGCCCGCGATGGCTGCCACCGGACGGCAGCCGGAGGCAGGGTATGCGAACGTGCTGATCCTCGTCGAGCTGAAGGGCGGCAACGATGGCCTCAACACGGTGGTGCCGTATGCCGATCCGCTGTACTACCAGTTCCGGCGCAGCATCGGCATCAAGCGCGAGCAGGTGCTGCAACTCGACGCCCACACGGGGCTGCATCCGTCGCTCGCGCCGCTGATGCCGCTGTGGCGCGACGGGCAGGTCGCGGTCGTGCAGGGCGTCGGTTATCCGCAGCCGAACCTGTCGCATTTCCGCTCGATCGAGATCTGGGATACCGCGTCACGCTCCGACCAGTACCTGCACGAAGGCTGGCTCACGCGGACGTTCGCGCAGGCGCCGGTGCCGCCCGGGTTCGCGGCGGACGGCGTCGTGCTCGGCAGCGCCGAGATGGGGCCGCTCGCGAACGGCGCGCGCGCGATCGCGCTCGTCAATCCCGCGCAGTTCATCCGTGCGGCCCGCCTCGCCGAGCCGTCGTCGCTGCGCGAACAGAACCCCGCGCTCGCACACATCATCGACGTCGAGAACGACATCGTGAAGGCCGCCGACCGGCTGCGCCCGCGCGGCGGGATGCGCGAATTCCGGACGGCGTTTCCGGCCGGCGCGTTCGGCACGTCGGTGAAGACCGCGATGCAGGTGCTGGCCGCGTGCGAAGCGTCCGGGCCCGGCGCGCAGGATGGTGTCGCGGTGCTGCGCCTGACGCTCAACGGCTTCGACACGCACCAGAACCAGCCGGGGCAGCAGGCCGCGCTGCTCAAGCAGTTCGCGGAAGGGATGAGCGCGATGCGCGGCGCATTGATCGAACTCGGGCGCTGGAACCAGACGCTCGTGATGACGTATGCGGAATTCGGGCGGCGCGTGCGGGAGAACCAGAGCAACGGCACCGATCACGGCACGGCCGCGCCGCATTTCGTGATGGGCGGTCGCGTGGCCGGCGGGCTGTACGGCGCACCGCCGGCGCTCGGGCGGCTCGACGGCAACGGCAACCTGCCGGTCGCGGTCGATTTCCGCCAGCTTTATGCGACCGTGCTCGGGCCGTGGTGGGGGCTCGATGCGACGCGCGTGCTGCAGCAGCGCTTCGACACGCTGCCGTTGTTGAAGGCGTGATGCGTCGTGACGTTCAGCGACGGCGCGCGGCGCGCCACGCGATCCACAGCTTGCGGATCGGCGTCAGCGCAATGCGCTGGTGCAGCACCTGGTAATCGTCGCGCTCGATTTCGTCGAGCAGCGCGCCGGCCAGTGCAATCTGCGCGCGCAGCGTGCGCTGTGCGCGGCGCCCGGATGCGGGGATCGCCGCTTCGGCGGCCGCAAGCGCTTCGCGCGCCCGTGCCGTCTGGAATTGCAGCAGCTCGGTGAACGCCGGGCTGTAGCGACGGTTCAGCAGGTCGGCCGCCGTCACGTTGTAGCGCTGCAGTTCGTCGATCGGCAGGTAGATGCGGCCGTGGCGCGCGTCGTTGCCGAGTTCCTGCACGAACTGCGCGAGCATCAGCGCGCGGCCGGCGTCCGCGGCCCACGGCTGCGGGTCGGCCGGGTTGGCTGAACTGGCGCGCGCGACCAGCGACGCGAACGTGCCGCCGACCAGCGCGATGTAGCGCTGCAGATTCGCGAAATCGAGGTAGCGCGCCTGTTCGAGATCCATCCCGTAGCCGTTGACGAGCGTGCGCAACGCGTCGGCTTCGGCGACGATCGCGGGGTGATGCTGCGCGAGTGCCTTCGTGACCGGATGCGACGGCTGTCCGTCGGCCAGCGCTGCGAGTTCCTTGTGCCACCACGCGAGCTTCGTGTGTCCGACGGTCGGGTCACTGGTTTCCTTGACGGTTTCCTCGAGTTCGCGGCGCAGCGCGAACAGCGCGGTCAGGCGCGGTTGCGTGGCGAGCGGCGCCTGACGCAGCGCGTAGTAGACGCTGGAGCCCGCAGGGGCGGCCTTTTGCTGACAGTAGTCGTCGAAGTTCACGGGCGGAATCGTGTGGGGGCGGGTTCGGGGGACGCGCGGCGGCGCGGTGCCGAAACGTCGAGCGCGGCATTCTAGCACCGCCGCACGACGGGTGCCGGCGGGGCGAGACAACGCCGCCCGGATCGGGTAGAATCTCGCGCTCGCCTGATCGGGCGTGCCGGCTCGAGGCCGGCGCGATGTCCCGGGCGCGCGGCAACGCAGCTTGCGTGCCGCGTAGTCAGGCGACGGAAAATGCGCGTGAGTGGCGAAATTGGTAGACGCACCAGGTTTAGGTCCTGACGCCCGCAAGGGTGTGCCGGTTCGAGTCCGGCCTCACGCACCAGAAGTCGAACAAGCACTCGTCAGGGTGCTGTTCCCGAAAAAGCGCTGCCGGTCTGCTGACCGCAGCGCTTTTTTGTTGATGCCTGTCTTGTTCGTGGACGTGCGGCCCGTATGAGGAGCGCACCCTCGAATTCGGCCGCGTGTAACATCGTCAGCGCGATCGAATACAGCAAGTACGACAACACCGAGGGGCCACCGATGAAAAACACCGTACGCATCCCGATTTCCGTTCTGGCGCTGATGCTGGCCGCGCCGGCATTTGCCAATACACCTGCCGACAACGTCGCATGGAGCGCCAGGCCGCTGCACGCGGCGGCATCGACGTCGGCGTGCTCTGCGTACTCGGGGCGGGTGATGTCGGGCGGCGAGTCGCCGTCGACCGAAAACGTGCTGAAAGCGCTCGGCACGTCGCTGGCCGGCGCCGTGCTGGGCGCCGTCACCGGTGGGTATCAGGGCGCGGTCTCCAATCCGTGCCCGCGTCCCGGCCTGTGATCGGCGCGCAGGCGAGTCGAGGGGCTCGCCGCGTTATCCAGAACAAGCCCGACGAAGCGCCGCGCGTCACCCGACTCGCGGCGCTTCGCCGTTTCAGGCGCGTCTACTCCCAGAAACTCCGGATCGCGACCGCCACGATCACCGGCACCGAAAAAACCAGCGGGATCGCGAAATACTGCGCTTCGCGATCGACGATCCAGCTATAGATCACCCACGCCGCGCCGAGCGCGAACGTGATGAGGCCGACCGTCACGGCGGCGATGTTCAGGGCCAGCTTCGAAGGCTGGCGGCGCGTCTTGGCATCGTCATTGTTGTCGCGCGGGGACGATTTCATCGGAAGAGTACGGCTTCGGGCCGGAACGGGGATAAAGGCACAGGAGACCCCATCCGCTCCGATCGCGCAAGAGGGCCGCCGCCCGCCGGCCCCGGCGCATTCGTCAGCGCGCATTACAACCCGAACGACGCCGCCAGCTCGTCGAGCAGCCCGCGCTGGAACGCGATGAACCGCTCGCCCGGCTGCTGCGCGATCGCGAGGTCGAGCATCGGATCGGCGACGTCGGTACGAATGCCGGCCAGTTCCTCGACGATCGCGAGCCCGCAGAACGGCACGTATGCCTCCGAATAGCCGCCTTCGTGAACGATCACGAGCCGCCCGCCGCAATGGCGCTGCGCGGCATCCTTCACCGCACGCGTCATGAACCGGTAGCTGTCGGTATGCAATTGCATGCGCGCGAGCGGATCGACCGCGCTCGCGTCGAGGCCGCTGGCGACGACGATCAGCTCGGGCCGGAAACGCGCCAGCGCCGGCAGCACGATCCGCTCGAACGCGTAGCGATAGGCATCGTCGCCGCTGCCCGCGAGCAGCGGCACATTCAGGTTCGCGCCGACGCCCGCGCCTTCGCCGCGATCGTCCGCGCCGCTATAGCCGGGCGGGAAGCAACGGTCCTGGTGCAGCGAGATCGTCAGCGTGTCCGGATCGTCGTAATAGATCGACTGCGTGCCGTTGCCGTGATGCACGTCCCAGTCGATCACCGCGACGCGCTCGATGCCGTGTTTCGCGCGGGCGGCCTCGATCGCGATCGGGATGTTCGCCAGCATGCAGAAGCCCATCGGGCGATCGCGCAGGCAGTGGTGACCGGGCGGCCGCGACAGCGAGAAGGCATTGGCCGCGCGCTCGCCGACGACCGTATCGACGGCCGCGATCGCGAGGCCGGCAGACAGCGCGGCGATCTCGTAGCTCCCTTTGCCGAACGGCGCGAGATCGCCGAGGTCGCCGCCGTTCGCGTCGCTGAGTGCGCGGAACGCATCGAGATAGTGCGCGGGATGAATGCGCAGCAGGTCGGCGGTCGTTGCCGGTTCGGCGCCGCGCAGGTCGAGCTGCGCGGCCAGGCCCGAGGCCTGCACGAGCGACAGGAAACGGCGCTTCGAATCGGGCGATTCCGCGTAGCCCGCGCTCGACGGCGGCTGGACCCAGCCGCCGACCGGGAAGAACAGCGCATGCGTGCCGCCGGTGTGCCAGAAAGTGCGTTCGTCGGTGAAAAAGGCAGTGCGATTCATGGATGTGCGAGACCTGTCACGGTTGGGAGGAAACGGAGGCGTGCGTGCGGCGATCGATGTGGCGCAGCGCGGCGAAAGACACGATCGCGACAGCCGTCGCGGCCGTGAACAGCGCGTGCATCGTGCCGCCGGCGTCGAGCATCAGCCCGGCGAGCAACGGGCCGGCAGCGAGGCCGGCGCCGATCACGAAATTGAGCGTGGCCACGAGGCGGCCCGACGTATCGATCTGCGCGACGGTCGCGAGGATGAACGGCAGGACGAACGTCCACGCGAACTTGAACGCGAAGATCGCCGCGCTGTAGCCGCCGGCTTGCCGCATCACGGCGAGCGCGACGAACGAGGCCGCCAGCAGCGCGTAACCGGCCGTCAGCATGGCGCGCCGCGCGAGCCGGCCGCCCGCGCACGACGCGAGCGCCGCGCCGGCGATGCCCATCACGCTCGCGATCGCGAGTACGTTGCCGGTCGACTGCGGATCGAGCCCGGCTTCGGTCGCGGCACGGCTTGCGAACGTCCACACGCTGCCGATCGCGAGATAGAACGTCAGCACCGCGCCGATCGCGAGCACGATCGAGCCTTGCGGCGTCCGTGCCGCCGCGCCGCGCGCGTGTTGCGCAGGCGCGGTTCGCGCGCCCAGCGATGACGGGAAGCCGCGCGACAGCGGCGCCGCGAGCAGCGCGAGCCCGGCGAGCGCGACGTACAGCGCGCGCAGCCCGAATGCCGCGAACACATGCGGCAGCACGAACAGGCCGATCGCGCCCGCGATCAACTGGCCGACGACCCACAGGCCGTACACGCGGTCGCTGTTTTCGCTCGTTGCGGCGCTCGTCATGCAGAGCACCATCAGCGAACCGCCGCCGAGCGCGGTCACGGCGCGCAGTGCGAGCAGCGCGACGAAGCCCGGCATCCACAGCGCGGTCAGCAGGTTGCCCGCGCCGAACAGCGCGATGGCGAACGCGGCGACGCGGCGTGCGTCGATGCGACCGAGCCACAGGTACGACGGCACGGTCGCGAGGCTGAACGCGCCGAGTTCGACGAAGAAGTAGGTGCCGATATGCGAGGCGGACAGCCCGAGCTGCGTCGCGAGCTGGCCGGCGACGGCGGGCGCCACGAGCAGCAGCAGCGGCGTGATGGCCGCGAACACGACGAGCGCGACGAGCGTCGAGCGCGCGAAGGTCGATGCGCGGCCGTCGGGCGGGAGTGCGGCATCCGGGGACAGGGTTTTCATGGAGGGATCTCGTGTGGGGAATCAGAACAGGTGGTACATGCCGACCATCGCGCCGAACTGCGATGCGCCGGCGAGCGGCGTCGGGTCGTATTCGTAGACGGTCTGCGAACTTTGGCCGCTGTTGCGCGCATAGCCGAGGTTCACGTAGGCGACGGTGCGTTTCGACAGCGCATACGTGGTGCTCGCGATGAACAGCGTCGGGTGGCCGATGGCCGGCGCGCGCGAGTCGGTGTGGTAGACGCCGGCGTTCAGGCCGATCCCGTTCGGTGTCAGGTAGCGCGCACCGCCCCAGACGATCGTGCGCGCGGCGTCGAGGTCGCCGGTCAGTCGTTCGACACCTGCATAGACGGTGAGCGGCAGCGTGGCGAACGCATAGCGCGCGGCGAGCGTGCCGAGTTCGCGGCGGCGCGCCGACGTGTCGTCGGCCGCCGATACATCGCCGTATGCCTGATGCAGCACCGCGCTGACCGACAGGCCGTTGCTCGTGTACTGGCCGCCGAGTTCGAGTACGCGTCCGGCGCGCGTATTGCCGGCGACGCCGGACGTCGCGGCAAGCGCCTCGACGTCGAAGCCGGCGAAGGTCGGCGACTGGTACTTGACGGAGTGGTCGATGAAGTTCGCGTTCATCGGCACGATGACGCCCTGGCCGCTGTACGACGCGTACCAGAGCGGGTCGTAGAACAGCGTCTTGTCGAACAGCACGCTGAACTGACGGCCGAGCGTGACGGTGCCCACGGGTCCGGCGATGCCGACGTACGCGCCGCGGAAGAACGCGTAGCCGGGCGCGGTCGCGGTGCCGTCGTTGAGGTTGAGGCCCTGTTCGAGCTTGAACAGCGCACGCCAGCCGCCGCCGAGATCCTCGTTGCCCTTCAGGCCGACCTGGGAAGGCAGGATGCCGTAGTTCTGCAACTGCACGGCCGAATGGCGCCCATCGGCATGCGTCAGGTATTGCACGCCGGCATCGAGCGCGCCGTACAGCGTGAGGGTCGACTGCGCATGCGCGGCGGCGCTGCACGCGGCAAGCGTCGCGACGGCCGCGGCCGTGCGGATGAAGCGGGGTTTCGTCACGTGGGGTTCTCCATACCGTCCTGCATCGGTTTGTCGTTGGTGTTGTCGCGACGCAGTGTCCGCAGCGGGAAAACCTTCGAACAGTCGTACAGATGAACGGTGCGGAAAACCCGAGGTGCGCGGCATGGTCGCGACGCGCTGGCGTCGCGCGGCGTGCTGCGGAGCAGCAACGTGCCGCGTACCGTTCAAATGGATGGGGCTGGTGCCGGTTCCGGCACCGGGGCCCGTCAAAAAAGCCGGTCGCTATAATCGGCCGGTGTCGTTGGGCACGTCAGCAGCCCGAACGGGCAGGGGAGCGGAAGGTGAGGATCACGACGGATATCGGGCAGGATCTCGAAGCGCTGCGTGACGTGCCGGCCGCCATCGTGCTCGACGACTTCGCCTGGCCGCCGCTGCCGTCCCGGCGCGCGGATTTCGACGGCGTCACGCGCGGCGACGCAGCGCAGCGCGAACTCGGGTTGATGCTGCTCGACCTGTACGCGGTTGCCGCGCGGTCCGGCATCGGCGAATTCGAATACCGCTTCTTTTCGCTGCTGCAGGCGCTCATTCCGTTCGACGCCGCGTGGACGGGCGTCGCGACGCATGTGCCGACCGGCCCGGTGATGCACAACAGCTTCCTGTATCGTCTGCCGCACGCGTTCTTCAGCGACTGGAAGCGCGTGCGCGATTGCGACCCGCTCGCGCACCGAACGCTGCGCGGCGCGCACGGCCACGCGGTGCGGCTGTCGGTCGTCGAGCCGGGGCTCGATGCACGGTTTCGCGACTGGTGCGTGAAGTACGGGCTCGCGCAGCTGATGTGCGTGTGCACGCTCGATCGCCGTTTCGGCCTGACGACGTTCATGTCGATCTACCGACAGGGCCTGAACCGTCCGTTCGGCGATGACGATGCGCGCCGTTTCGAGGAAGTGATTCCGCATCTCGCGGCGGCGCTGACCATCAATCGCGCCGCACAGCTCACGCGCGAGCGCGGCGATGCGGTTGCGCCGGCCGCCCGCGCGTTGTGCGACAACTTCGGTGTGCTGCATCACGCCGATCATGGTTTCGACGACGTGCTGCGCACCGAATGGCCGGCATGGGCCGGTGCACGCGTGCCGGAGCCGCTCGTTGCGCACCTACGGCGCCAGGCGGGCCAGCCGTTCGTCGGCGATGCATTGCGGATCCAGTGCGTGCCGGTTGCGGGGCTGTTCCAGATCGAGGCGCGGCCGCGCTCGCTGCTCGACCGCCTGAGCCCGCGCGAGCTCGCGGCGATCCGCTATTACGGCGCCGGGCGCTCGCACAAGGAAGTCGCGCAACAGATGGCGATTTCGCCGACGACCGTGCGCCATTACCTGCGCTGCGCGTACCGCAAGCTCGGCATGCACGACAAGAGCCAGATCGCCGGCGTGCTCGGCGCGACGGGCGGCGCGACCGACGACGAACCGGTGGAAGCCGGTGGCGAGCCACGCTGACGTATGCGAACGCCATGCGTCGCACGGCGGCGCGTGAATGGTTGTGCCCGCAACCATTGAGCGTTATGCTCGTCAGCTCCCAGGAGACGGAATTCCATCATGAACGACACGAATTCAGGGTCGGTGCGCGCGGCGGTGGTCGGGGTCGGCGCGATCGGCGGATTGCTCGCGGCCGCGTTGTCGCGGGCCGGGATGACCGTGAGCGCGTACGCGCGCGGCGCGACGCTCGACGCGCTGAACGCGCACGGCGTGCGCGTGATCGACGAGGCGGGCACGACGTCGTCGGTTCCGGTGCGAGCGAGTGACGATGCGGCCGCGCTCGGCGTGCAGGACTACGTGGTGATCGCGCTGAAGGCGCAGGCACTGCCGGCACTGGCCGCGCGCATCGCGCCGCTGGTCGGGCCGGACACCGTGATCGTCGCGGCGATGAACGGGCTGCCGTGGTGGTTCACGCACGGGCTCGAAGGCGCGCTCGACGGCGTGCCGCTCGACGCGGTCGACCCGGCCGGCGCGGTGTCGGCGGCGTTGCCGCCCGCACAGGCGATCGGGTGTGTCGTCCACCTGTCGTCGAGTACCGATGCGCCGGGCGTCGTGCGCCGCGGGCGCGGCAACCGGCTGATCGTCGGGGCGCCCGATGCGCGGCTCGATACGGCTACTGCCCGGTTCGCCGCGGCGCTCGCGGCGGGCGGTTTCGACGTCGAGTCGACGCCGGCGATCCGGGCCGAGATCTGGACGAAGCTGTGGGGCAACATGAACATGAATCCGCTGAGCGCGCTGACGGGGTCGACGGCCGAACAACTGCTCGACGATCCGTTCACGCAGGGGCTCGCGCTGCGGATGATGGAGGAGGCGGCCGCGATCGGCTCGAAGCTCGGCCTGTCGACGGGGATGAGCGGGCCCGAGCGGATCGCGGTCACGCGCAAGCTCGGTGCGTTCAAGACGTCGATGCTTCAGGATTTCGAAGCGGGCCGCGCGCTCGAGATCGGGCCGATCCTCGGTGTGTTTCCGGAGCTCGGGCGCAAGCTCGACGTGCCGACTCCGTATTGCGACGCGGTGCTCGGGCTGCTGCGCCAGCGGGCGACGAACAGCGGGCTGTAAGCGCGGGCGGGGCCGCTGCATGCGCGAGGCCGGCGAGGTCGCGCGCTGCAATCCGGTTGCCGCGCGCAGCGCATCACGCAAAGCGGGCCGCCCGCGTCGCGGGTGTGGCGACCGGGGCGGCCCGTCGAATTCATCGGATCAATACCGCGGGCATCGTGCCCGTGTGCCGGTCAGTCGTCCCGCTCGATCGCGTGCGCGACGACCTTGTCGAGCAGCCGCTCGAATGTCTGGCGTTCGCTGTCGGACAGGCATGCGAGCAAGCCATCGTTCCACTTGCGCACGATCGGCATGATCTTGCGATGCAGCGCGCGGCCGTCGGCGGTCAGCGCGATCAACACGATCCGGCCATCCTCCTCGCTTGCGCTGCGTTCGAGCAGCCCCTGGCGCAGCAGCGCCTCGGCTGCGCGGCTCGCCTGGCTCTTGTCGAGATTGGTGTGGCGCGCCAGATCCATGATCGAGAACGGGCCGAAGGCGCCGACGGCGGCGATCACGCGCGCCTCGGGCAGCGAGATGTCGAGCTTGTGCCGGTACACCTCGCCGATCCCGCGGTCGGATCGCTTCGTGAGCGCGTGGAGGCGATAGGTCAGAAACTGATCGAGCCCGGCTTGACGGCCTTTCATGTCGAATCCTGAAGAAAAAGGGCGGGCCCGATTGTTCCTGTATCGCGCGCTCGGGTCAACGGTCAGTGTGCGCCGTACTTCAGGCGTGTCAATTGCTCCGCTTCGTTCGCGAGCAGATTGGCCGCGTCGCGGATCGCGACGTCGAGCGTGATCGGCCCGGGAGCCGGCGAGAAGCAGCCGGAAAAATGTTCGGACAGGCGGGGCAGCGCGGCCGGGTCGACCGCGCCGGACAGCAGCGACGCGGGTACGCCGGCGGCTTGCGCGTGGCGGCACGCGATGAACGGCGCCTTGCCGTGCAGCGTCTGTACGTCGGAGCGGCCTTCGCCGGTGATCAGCCAGCCCGCGCCGGCGAGCGCCGCGTCGAGCCCGACCTGCCGCGCGACCACCTCGGCCCCCGCTTCGAATTGCGCGCCGAGCATGTGCAGCGCGAATCCGAGGCCGCCCGCGGCACCGGCGCCCGGCAGGTCGCGGCCGCGACGGTCGAGCGCGGCTTCGAGCAGGTCGGCGAAGCGGGCGAGTGCGGCGTCGAGGGTGGCGACCTGCCCGGGCGTCACGCCCTTTTGCGGGCCGAACACGGCGGTTGCGCCGTGCGCGCCCGTCAACGGGTTGTCGACGTCGGACATGCCGATGAATTCGGTTTCCTTCAGCCGCGGGTCGAGCCCCGACGCGTCGACGCGCGCGATGTCGGCGAGCTGCGACGGCACGGGCTCGATCGGCTGGCCGCCCGCGTCGAAGCACTGCAGGCCGAGGCCGGCGAGCAGCCCGGCGCCCGCGTCGTTGGTGCTGCTGCCGCCCAGCGCGACGAAGAAGCGGCGCACGCCTTCGTCGAGCAGCGTGCGGATCGCCTCGCCCATCCCGCGCGTGCTGCGCGCGTCGACCGGCACGCTCATGCCGACCGGATCCGTGATGCCGACGATCTCGGCCGTTTCGACGATCGCGGTGCGCGCGTCGATCACGCCGACCGCCGCGTCGCGTGCCGCGAGCGACGCACCGGCCACCCGCAGCGTGCGCCGCGTGCCGC
>NZ_ASSI01000094.1:0-67015 GCF_000466765.1 Burkholderia sp. AU4i
CGGGTGCGTGCGGCGCCGGCAGGCAGCGTGTCGCGGGCACCGCGCTCAGGTGCCGGTGGCCGGCCGCCGTGAACGCTTCGCAGATCGTGCGGAACCACGCGCGATCGACGACGGCCAGCACGCGGCGCCCGTCGGGCAGCGCGTCCGGATCGAGCGCGATGTGACACCCGAGCGGATCCTGGATCAGCTGATCCTCGACGATGTTGGGCAGCGCCTGGCGCAGCTTCGGGCCCTTGAGCGGCGGCACGGTCGCGGCCAGCAGCAGCACGTCGCGCGCGGCGACGATCAGCACCGTCGCATTCGCGCGCGGCAGCAGCGCCAGCGCGGCGCGGCCGGCGCGCTGCACGTGGCCGGCCTTGTCGACGAGCGTGAACGGCAGCTCGGGCCACTGCCATTCCTGCAACGGCACGGCAGGCTCGCGCGGCGGCAAAGAAACAATCAACGTGCTCACAAGAGCTCCTCTCCCGAATGGCGTCGTTATAGCTGGTCGCGAATGCGCACGACCCGTGTCGAGTGCGTGGTCGGATCACGATACACGAGCGAGGTGCGATCGACCTCCGCGCGTTCGTGCTGGATCCGGCCATGCACGATGAAATAGCTCGAATTGACGTCGACGAGGCTCGAATCGAGCGTCACGTTCGGCGGCGCACCGGCGCCGCGCAGCGCGAGCTGCACATCGGCGACGTTGCGGAAAAACACGGTCTCGCGGCGCGACACGAGCGCCTGCGCGGACGACACGCTCATCCCCGGAATCAGCGCCGCGATCACCTCGGCCGGCGCGGTGTTCATGTTCACGGGCGTCGTGGTCGGGAGTACGGTGACGAACGGGCGCAGCCGCGCGACCATCTCGGGCGTCACGCCGTCGACGTCGAGCAGGCTGTCGACACCCGTCATCATCAGCGGCGCGGGCCCGCGGTCGCCGCCCGTCATGCCGGGATCGTCGGTGAAGCCGCCGCCGCCCTGCTGATCGGTCGTCACCGGCGCGGTGACCGGCGGCGCCGTGCCGCCGCCCGGCAGCGTGGGCATCTGGAAACGCGTCGCCGAATGCAGCAGGCCCGCGCGCACCTGCAGCGCGACGCGTTTCGCGAACGCGCCGTCGTAGCCGAGTGTCGTCAGCAGGCGCTGGAACGCCTGGACCTGCGTGACGTTCAACTGCAGCACGCCGGGCGCCGGCGACGCCACGAGGTTGCGCAGGTTGAACTTCGCCTGGGCGTCCTCGATCGAGCCGGAGATATAGGTGTCTTCGCCGCCGGTGTCGTTGGGCGCGCCGATCCGCCCGAGGAAGTCCGACAGTTTCGTCTTCGCGATCGGCACGCCCCAGATGCCGCCGAGGTACGTGATGCCGGGCGCCGTATCGCCTTCGGAGCGCAGGATCATCCGCGTCCAGTCGAGCGCGCCGCGCGCGACCCACTGCGCCTGCGCGATCTCGCGCTGGTTCTCGATGCGGCGGATCTGCACCTGCTGGCGCCACAGCATCCCCGAGACGAGGATCGCCGACAGCGCGACGACGAGCAGCGCGGTGATGATCGCCGCGCCGCGCTGGCGGCCGCGTGCCCGTGCGTGGCTGGCAGCACGGGCGGCAGGCAATGAACGGGGAGGGCGCGCGCGCATCGTCATTCCCCGACGAGGAAGATGCGCGTGACCGGCACGCGCAGCGACGTCGCACCGATGCTGACCTGCAGCCCCGTCACCGCGCGCGTCGGCGGCGCGTTGCCGAGCTGCGGCACCTTGAGCGCGTCGTTGTTCTGCGCGAGCGCGTCGTCGGCCGTCTGCAGGTTGGTGGTCCAGCCCACGCGCGGCACGTACAGCTTCGCGTCGATCGCGCCGACGCCGCCCATCAGCGCGACCCAGCTCCAGCCTTCGACGCTGCTGTCCTTCAGCATGCCGCGCAGCCGGTTCGCGTCGTCGATCGGCGGCGACGCGTAGCGCACGACCCGTCCGCCGGCGATCCGGTAGCGGACCACCTGCAGCCGCGGCGCGACGCCCGGCACCTCGAGTTCGCGGACGATCTGCAGCGTGTTGCCGGCGACGCCGATCGCCGGCTGGCCGGCTTCGTCATCGGTCGCGGCGAGCCGCGCGTCGATGCGCATCTGGTCGAACATCTGCGCGAACACGCGTTCGTCTTCCATCGCAGCCGCGACCTTGTCGCGACCGCGCATGATCTGGTCGAGCCCGCGCCACGCGAGGATCGCGACCACCGCGAGGATCGCGATCGCGATCATCAGCTCGATCAGCGTGAAGCCGCGGGCGGGGCGGGCGAACGGGCGTCGCATCGGCGCGTCAGAGCGGACGGCTGGTTTCATTCGCGACCACCGTCACCATCTGCGCGAGCACGCCGGCATGCCCGGGCGAGCTCACCGAAATCCGGACGCGCCGGAACACCGGGTTGGGCGTGGTGCTCACGCGCTGCGTGCAGACGAGCTGCACGTTGCCTTGCGAGCAGTCGAAACTCTGCTCGCCGATCTCCGGCCACGCATGCGTGAGCCGCATCTGCGCGAGCGCGTTGTCGGCGCTCCAGCCGGCGAGCAGCCGGCGATGAAGATCGGAGGCGTTGGTCGCCATCGTCCCGACCGCGCGGATCGACGCGGCGAGCGCGACCGCGATGATCGCGAGCGCGACCAGCACCTCGATCATCGTGAAACCGCGCCGCGCATGAAGTCCCGTCGGGGCATGGCGGTGCGATGAAGCAACGGGGAAGGGCAGGCGACGACGCATCGTCATTGCACCTCGTAGCGGCCGTTGCCGGTGCCGACGATCGTCGCGCTGCCGGCGGCCGAATGCAGCGTCACGCGCACCGGCGTGTCGATGCTCTCGGTGCCGAACACGACGCGGCTCGCGCGCGTGTCGGACCCCGGATAGTCGATGTCGGCGCCCGTGACGCCGCCGTCCCAGTCACGCGGGCGCAGCAGGTCGTCGCGCAGCGTGCGCCAGCCGTCGGGCGAGCTCACGTCGAAACGGAAGCCGTGTTCGGTCGGCTGCCATGCGATCGGCCGGGCACGCACCTGCGCCTCGTCGCCGGCGGTCTCGAACAGCAGCGCGATGCGCTGCGCTTCCTCGCGCAGGTCGGTACGCGGATTGCGCGTGAGCGACAGCGACGCGAGCGATACGAGCAGGCCCGCGATCACGAGCACGACCAGCATTTCGAGCAGCGTGAAGCCGCGCGTGCGCCGCCGCCGCGCACCGTGCTTCGTCGGCCCGCCGTCGGCATGCGCCGGCACGGACGAAGCCGCGCCGCGACGCGCACGGCGGTCGCGACCGCAGCGGGAGGTCGTGCGAATGGCGAGCATGAAGAACGGGAACGAAGCGTCGGGCCGGTCAGTGAGCGCTTATTGCCACGAACCGATGTCGGTATCGTTGCCTTCGCCGCCTTCCTTGCCGTCGGCGCCGTAGCTGAACACGTCGATCTCGCCGTGCACGCCCGGGTTCAGGTACTTGTAGCCGTTGCCCCACGGATCGTTCGGCAGGCGCTCGAGATAACCGCCGTCCTTCCAGTTGTTCGGGATCGGATCGGTGGACGGCTTCTGGATCAGTGCGTTCAGGCCCTGATCCTGGGTCGGGTAGCGGCCGTTGTCGAGACGGTACAGCTTGAGCGCCTGCATGATCGTGCCGATGTCCTGTTTCGCGGCGATGCGGCGCGCCTCGTCCGGGCGGCTCATGATCTTCGGCACGATCAGCGCCGCCAGGATCCCGAGGATCGCGACCACCACCATGATCTCGATCAGCGTGAAACCGCGCTGACGACGCACGGCCGCGTTGCGGCGAGTGATCCACGTTTGCATGACTGACTACCTCTTTCCAAAAAATGTCGTTGGTTGGGTGACGCGCCCGGTGCACCGGACGATTGCCTGACAGCAACCTTCCGGACCCGCGGTCGCGGAGCACGCATTGTAAGGCGCGCATTGCCGAGGGCTTTCACCCAACGCAAATTTCACATAGATCCGTACAATAGCGCGCATGAACGCGCTCTCGATCCGGATCCTCTCCCTAGCCCTCTTCGCGGGTTTGTGCGCGACGGCCACCTACTGGGTCGTCACGCTGTCAGCCCGTGAAGCGCCGCTGCCCGCCGCCGCCGCGCGGCTGCCGATCCGTACCGAGGACGCCGCGGCGCTCTTCGGCGGTCAGCTCGACAAGAATCCCGTGCAGGACATCCACCTGTTCGGCATCCTCTCGCTCGATCGCGGTGCCGCCGCGATCGTCGGCGTCGGCGGCGAACCGCCGCGCGCCGTGTCGCTCGGCGCGGAGGTCACGCCCGGCGCGAAGCTCGCCGAAGTCCGCCCCCGCTCGATCGTCGTCGACCGCAACGGCGCCCGCGCCGAAATCCAGCTGCCGGCGAACACGCCGTCCCCCGCGATCTACATGCGCTGAACGGTAGCGGCCTGATCGACCGTCGGGCCGTTACTGCACCATGTTGTTCAGCTCGATGATCGGCAGCATCACGGCCAGCACGATCACGAGCACGATCCCGCCCATCGCCAGGATCAGGAGCGGCTCGAGCAGGCTCGTCAGGAACATCGTGCGGCGCTCGAGCTCGCGCGCTTCGCCTTCGGCCGCGCGATCCAGCATCGTCGTCACGTCGCCCGTCGCTTCGCCGGAACGGATCAGGTGCACGAGCACCGGCGGAAACGTCTTCACGTTGTTCAGCGCGCGCGACAGCGCGGAGCCTTCGCGCACGCGCACGATCGCATCGTCGATGTTCGCGCGCATCGCGCGGTTCGACAGCGTCTCGCCGGCCGCCTGCAACGCGCGCAGGATCGGCACGCCCGCCGCGGTGAGAATGCCGAGCGTGCTCGCGAACCGCACCGTGTTGTAGCCGCGCACGAGCTTGCCCGCGAGCGGCGCGGTCAGCACCCAGCGGTCGAAGCGCAGCCGCGGGCCGTCACGCGACAGCGTCGCCTTCACGAACCACACGACGAGCACGACCGCGATCAGGATCGCCCACCACCAGTGCCGCACGAAATCCGACAGCGCCATCATCACGATCGTCAGCACGGGCAGCTGCTGCTTCGTGCTCGCGAACACGTTGACGACCTGGGGCACGACATAGCTCAGCAGGAACGTGACGATGCCGAATGCGATCAGCGTGACGATTCCCGGGTACGTGAACGCGAGCAGGATCTTCTGCTTCAGCGCGTTGCTCTGCTCGATGTAGTCGGCGAGGCGCGACAGCACGATGCCGAGCTTGCCGGTGTGCTCGCCGGCCGCGACGAGCGCGCGATAGATTTCGGGGAAGTCGCGCGGATGCTGGCCCAGCGCGTTCGCGAGCGAATGGCCGCCCAGCACTTCCGCGCGGATCGCGGCCATCAGTTCGCGGATGTAGTCGCGCTCGGCCTGCTCGGTCAGCACGCCGAGCGCCTCGTCGAGCGGCAGGCCCGCGATCAGCAGGCTGGCGAGCTGGCGCGTGAGGATCGCCTGTTCGCGCTGCGACAGCTTGCGGCCGAACGCGAGCCGCTGCGACCGCGCCCCGCGCGTCGCGCTGGCGGCCGGCTCGACGACGAGCGGCGTCAGCCCCTGCGTACGCAGCTGGCCGCGCGCGGCACGCGCGCTGTCGGCGTCGATGACGCCCTTCTGCGCGCGTCCCGCCGAATCGATTGCTTCGAAACGGAATGCCGGCATCGCGCTATGCGCCTCCCGTCACGCGCAACACTTCCTCGAGCGACGTCGCGCCGGACGCGAGCCAGCGCTCGGCGTCGTCGCGCAGCGTGCGCATCCCTTCCGCACGACCGGCGGCGAGAATCTCCGCGTCGGCCGCGTTGCGGTGGATCAGCGAGCGGATCGACTCGTCGACCAGCAGCAGTTCGTACACCCCGCGCCGGCCCGCATAACCCGAATGCCCGCACTTGTCGCAGCCGACCGGATGCCACACGGTGCGGCCTTCTTCCTGGCGTTCTTCCTTGCAGACGGGGCAGAGCTGGCGCACGAGCCGCTGCGCGAGCACGCCGAGCAGCGACGACGCGAGCAGGTAGGGTTCGACGCCCATGTCGGTCAGACGCGTGACGGCCGATGCCGCATCGTTCGTGTGCAGCGTCGCGAGCACGAGGTGGCCCGTCAGCGACGCCTGCACCGCGATCTGCGCGGTTTCGAGGTCGCGGATCTCGCCGATCATGATCACGTCCGGATCCTGGCGCAGGATCGAACGCAGCGCCCGGGCGAAGGTCATCCCGATCCGCTCGTTCACCTGCGTCTGGCCGATGCCGCCGAGGTCGTATTCGATCGGGTCCTCGACGGTCATGATGTTGGTCGTCGCGGTTTCGAGCCGCGACATCGACGCATACAGCGTGGTCGTCTTGCCCGAACCGGTCGGGCCGGTGACGAGCACGATGCCGTGCGGGCGCGCGATCAGCTTGTCGAACTGGACGAGCGTGTCGCGGCCCATCCCGAGCGCTTCGAGGTTCAGCCGCTGCGCATCCTTTTCCAGCAGACGCAGCACCGCACGCTCGCCGTGGCCCGTCGGTAGCGTCGACACGCGCACGTCCACCGGCCGCCCGCCGACACGCAGCGTGATGCGGCCGTCCTGCGGCAGGCGCTTCTCCGCGATGTCGAGCTGCGCCATGATCTTGATCCGCGAGATCAGCGCACCGTGCAGCGCCTTCTTCGGCCGCACGACGTCACGCAGCGTGCCGTCGACGCGAAAGCGCACGACCGACGCATTCTCGAACGGCTCGATGTGGATGTCCGACGCCTGTTCGCGCGCCGCTTGCGTGAGCAGCGCGTTGATCATCCGGATGATCGGCGCATCGTCTTCCGATTCGAGCAGATCCTCGACTTCGGGGATGTCCTGCATCAGCCGCGACAGGTCGACTTCGCCTTCGACCTCGCCGACCACCTGCGCGGCGCTGCCGTCCTGGCGTGCGTACGCGTGGTTGATCGCCTGCGCGAGCTCGTCGGCCGGCACGCGATGCACGGAGATCGAGCCGAAGTTGCGCGCGATCTCAGCGAGTGCGGCATCGCTCGTGCGTTCGCTGATCCACACCTCGAGCGTATCGTCGAGCTGGTGCGCGATCAGCACCTGGCCGCTCTTCGCGAAGCCGTACGGCAGCAGCCGCGCGGCGAGCGGCGACGGCGGCTGGCGGTCGCCCGGCGCGCCGTCGTGGGCGGAAGAGGCGTGCACGTCGCTCACTGCGACGCTCCCGGCGTGGCCGTCAGCGGCTGTTGCGGCACCGCCTGCTGCGGCACGCTCTGCGGCTGGGCGGGCGTCGCCTCCGGCAACGGCTGGGCCGGCACCGGCGCGACCTGGCGCTGCAGCTGCTGGCGACGCATCTTGTCGAGATCGAACAGGTTGCCCGCGGCCGTGCCACCCTGGCTCGGGCCGATCGGCATCGGCGGGACGACCGGATCGTCCTTGTCGCGCATCACGTTGTTGTCCGACTTGTATGCGCCCGTCACGCCCTGGATGTAGTCGTAGCGATTGGCCGTCACTTCCTGCGCGGTACTGCGATCGGAGATGATCACCGGGCGCAGGAATACCATCAGGTTGGTTTTCGAGCGAAGCTTCGTTTCGGAGCGGAACAACTGGCCGATCCACGGGATGTCGCCGAGCAGCGGCACCTTGCTGTTCGACACCTGGTAGTTGTCCTGCATCAGGCCGCCGAGCACGATGATCTCGCCGTTGTCCGCGAGGATCGTCGACTGGATCGAGCGCTTCGTGAAGGTCGGGCCGGTCTGCGCGCTGGTCGTGCCGGCGACCACCGCCGAATCCTCGGTATAGAGCTGCAGCTTGAGGATCCCGCCGTCGGTGATCTGCGGCTTCACGTGCAGCGTCAGGCCGACGTCGCGACGGTCGTAGGTGTTGAACGCGTTGTTCGTGTTGCCGCTCGTCAGGTTCGAATACGAACCCGTCGCGATCGGCACGTTCTGGCCGACGACGATCTTCGCTTCCTCGTTGTCGAGCGTGATCAGGTTCGGTGTCGACAGCACGTTCGCGTCGCTCACGCCCGCGAAATACTGCAGCAATGCGCCGAGCCCCTGCACGCCGAACATGTTGTGCAGCCAGCCGATGTTGAGCCCCTGGCTCAGCGCCCCGAGATTGTTGACCAGCCCGCCGCCGGTGATGCCGCCGGCGGCGTTGGCCACGCCGCCCGCCGTCAGGTTGACGATGCTGTTGCCCAGACCGCCAGTCGGGTTCAGGTTCGTGCCGCCGAGAAACTGGCCGCTCGCGACCTGCCACTGGATACCGAGGTTGCCGGACGTATTCGAGTTCAGCTCGACGATCAGCGCTTCGATATAGACCTGCGCGCGCCGCGCGTCGAGCTGGTCGATCACCGAGCGCAGATTCCGGTACACCGGATCCGACGCGGTGATGATCAGCGAGTTGGTCGCCGCGTCGGCCTGGATCATGCCGCCCGGCTGGTTGTCGTCGCCTTTGTCCTTGTCGCCGCCGAGCAGGCCGGCGCTGCCGAGACCGCCGCCGCTGCCCGACGAACCGCCGTACCCCGACGAGGACGACGAACCGCCGAGGCCGCCCGACGGCAGCGGCGGCGTGCCCGACGTGCCGGTCGAGAAGTTGCCGCTCGACGACGAGCCGCCGTTCTGGTTGAAGCTGTTCGCATCGTTGGACGATGCCGACGAGCCGCTGTCGCTGCCGCTCCCCTTGCCGAGCATGCCGCGCAGCGTCTTCGCCAGCTTCACCGCATCGGCATTGCGCAGCGGCACGACATGCATGTTGCCGGGCACCCCGCTCGGCGCGTCGAGCTGCTGTACGAGCCGCTTCGCGGCCGCGAGGCGCGACGCGCTCGACGCGCGCAGCAGCAGCGAGTTGGTGCGCGGGTCGGCCGTGACCGACACCTTCAGCGTCGCGTCGCTGTTGCCGATCGCGCCCGGGTCGAGCATTTTCTGCAGCTGCGCGGCGAGGTCGATCGCGTTCGCGTTGCGCAGCGGAACGACCTGCACCTGCGCGCCCGCGGCGCTGTCGACGCCCGCGATGATCTGCGCGATGCGCCGCACGTTGTCCGCGTAGTCGGTGACGACGATCGTGTTGTTCGCCGGGTAGGCCGTCACCGTGTTGTTCGGCGAGATCAGCGGCCGCAGCACGGGCAGCAGGTTGTTCGCCGATTCGTTGTGCAGCTCGAACACCTGCGTGATCACCTGGTCGCCGCGCGCCTGCGGCGCGTTGCCGACGTAGGTCGGCACGCCCTGCAGCTTCGCGTCGGCCTCGGGCACGACCTTCAGCACGCCGTGATCCTGCACGAGCGCGAAGCCCTGCATCCGCAGCGCAGACTGCAGCGTCTTCAGCGCCTGGTCTTCCGGCACCGGCCGTTCGGCCACGAGGTTGAGCTGCCCCTTCACGCGGGGGTCGACGATGATGGTCTTGCCGGTTGCGGCGCCGATCGCCTTGGCGACCTGGTCGATATCCGCATTCACGAAGTTGAGCGTGACCTGAGCGTAGGCGGCCTGCGAAACGATGAGGCCGGCGACGATCAGGGTCGTGGCGACACGCCGCATAACGAAGCGATTTCTTGTCATGGATGAATGGGTCGATGCCGGCTCAGGCCACTTCCGGCGGTAGTGCTGGGATCCAAGTCCTAAAGAGGCGACATTAGCAGTTTTTCATGTCCGAAATATCACATTGACCCGAGGACTGTCTCACATACGACATGTATTCTGCGAGCCGTATGCAATATGTAATGTTCGGCGCTATGCTCTGCATCCCGGCCATCGCCCCCGTTTCACGATGAACCGACACGGAAATGCGGTATAACCGGGCTGCCGTATTCCTGTATGTCGCAAGCTGACGGACTGTCGGTATGATACGGGCGGCGCGTTTCTCATCGCACGAATAACAGGCACGGGTTTTCCCGACCTTCGCGCAATTTATTATCGATTCCGCACCATGAACAGACGGTTCGCCTCGATTGCGTTGATCGCCGCCGGCGCGTGTTTCGCCAGCGCGAACGCTCGCGCGGACTGTTTCGACGAGGCGGCAAGATATCAGCAGGTCAATCCGCTGATCCTGCGCGCGATCGCGTGGCAGGAGTCGCGCAACCGGCCCGGCGCGCTGAACAAGAACACGAACGGCTCGGTCGACTACGGCCTGATGCAGATCAATTCGATCCACCTGCCGACGCTGTCGCGCTACGGGATCGGCCGCGACACGCTGATGGAGCCGTGCAAGAACGTCTACATCGCCGCGTGGCATCTCAAGCAGAAGATGAACCGCTACGGCAACACGTGGCAGGCGGTCGGTGCCTATCATTCGGAAACACCGTCGCTGCGCGACAAGTACGCGCGGCAGATCGCCGCCATCCTGACGCAGTGGAAGCTGTTGCCGCCCGTGCAATGACGCTGCGGCCCGGCGCGGCCTGACGCCGTACCGGCCGGCCGGCGCGCGTTTGATGCACAATGCGGATCTCACGCCGCAATTTCGCCCGTCCGCGGGACGATCGCGCCCCGGAAGGGCGCCGCGGCCGCTTTTTCAATTTTTCCGTTGGTGCGTATCGCTATGAATCCGGCTATGAACCAGCCGTTGCCCGTCACCGTGCTGTCCGGTTTCCTCGGCGCCGGCAAGACCACGCTGCTCAACCATGTCCTCGCGAACCGCGCGGGCCTGAAAGTCGCCGTGATCGTCAACGATCTCGCAGCGGTCAACATCGACGCATCGCTCGTGCGCGACGCGCAGGCGCTGTCGCACGTCGAGGAACGCCTCGTCGAGATGTCGAACGGCTGCATCTGCTGCACGCTGCGCGACGACCTCCTCGTCGAGATCCGCAACCTCGCATCCGAAGGCCGCTTCGATGCGATCATGATCGAATCGACCGGTATCGCGGAGCCGATGCCGATCGCCGAAACCTTTACGTTCGTCGACGACGACGGCACGTCGCTGTCCGCGATCGCGCGGCTCGACACGCTCGTCACCGTGGTCGACGCGTACAACTTCCTCCGCGACTACGGCTCGGACGACGCGCTCGCAACCCGCGGCATCGCCGCCTCGGAAGAGGACGACCGCACGCTCGTCGAGCTGCTGATCGAGCAGATCGAATTCTGCGACGTGCTGGTGATCAACAAGGCCGACCTCGTCGGCGCCGACGAACTCGCACGCCTGCAGCACATCCTCGCGCGCCTCAACCCGCGCGCGCACCAGGTCGTGTCGACGTTCGGCAACGTGCCGCTCGACGAAGTGCTGAACACGGGCCGTTTCGATTTCGACGAGGCCGCGAACGCGCCGGGCTGGCTCGCGTCGCTCGATCACGATCACACGCATTGCGACGACCCGGACTGCCATGACGAACATCATGCGCACGTGCACGGCGAAGCCGACGAATTCGGCATCGGCAATTTTGTTTACCGCGCGCGCCGGCCGTTTCATCCGGCACGGCTCTGGGCGCTGCTGCACCAGGAGTGGCCGGGCGTGCTGCGCAGCAAGGGCTTCTTCTGGCTCGCGACGCGCAACGACATCGCAGGCTCGCTGTCGCAGGCGGGCGGCGTATGCCGGCATGGCCCGGCGGGTCTGTGGTGGGCTGCGCAGGATCGCGCGGAATGGCCGGACGACGACGAACTGCTCGCGGAAATCCGCGCCGAATGGCACGGCGATCTCGACGATCGCGCGGTGGGCGATCGCCGGCAGGAACTCGTGCTGATCGGCATTGCGCTCGACGCGGATGCATGGCGCGAGAAACTCGATGCGTGCCTGCTGACCGATGCGGAATTCGCGCTCGGCGCGGCGGGATGGCACGCGTTCGACGATCCGTTCCCGGCGTGGGACATCGATTCGCACGACGACGACGATCATGGCGACACGCAGATCGTGCACGTGTAACGCGTTGTAAAAACAACCGTTAAATCTTGCAAGAGGGGCGCGGACTGTGGCGAAAATGCCGCGCGCGCCCAACAAAAAACCCGCCGAAAGGCGGGTTTTTCTTGGAACAGGCGCTGGATTAACGCTTGTTGACGGCGTCCTTGAACGCCTTGCCAGCCGTGAACTTGACCGTCTTGGCTGCCGGGATCTTGATGGTTTCGCCCGTCTTCGGGTTGCGGCCCGTACGTGCTGCGCGCTTGCCCGAACCGAAGCTGCCGAAGCCGATCAGCTGAACCGCATCACCCTTCGACACGGCCTTCTTGATAACTTCGAGCAGCGTGTCCAGCGTTTCGCCGGTTTGAGCCTTGCTGGCGCCCGTTTGGGCGGCGACGGCGTCGATCAGTTCCTGTTTGTTCATTAAGGTTCCTTTATCAGGTTAGGTTGACACGAACAGCGCGAACGCGCCGATTATACGTGCGCGAACCGTGCCGTCGAGAGTCAGACTCCGACGACACAGCGCCGAATCCTGGCCCGCGCGACGCGCCCTCCGGTATGCCGGCGGCCACCCCGCGGTACGGCGTTGCTATGATAGCGCAGCGCAAACCCAATAACGACAAGGGTTTCAAAGATTTTCATCGGTATTTCGCCGAATGAATCACGGACTGCCCATTTTTTGACCAGCGCCAACCGGACAGGATACGCAGCGCGGTCCGCCCGTGCGCCGCCCCGTTGGCTTTTTCCAACGGCCGGACGGACGGCCCCGCGCAATCCCTTGCCAGGCTTGGCTGCCACGTTTTTTGTTTCGCATGACCGACCGACTTGTTCCCGCCACGCTCGCCATCCGCGACGACGGCACGCTCGTGTCGCCCGAGTTCGGCGACATCTATCACAACGTCGCGGGCGCGCTCGCGCAGGCGAACTACGTGTCCGTCGCGGGCAACCGGCTGCCGGCGCGCTGGCAAGGCCGCCGCACGTTCACGATCGTCGAGACGGGGTTCGGCACGGGCGCCAACTTCCTCGCGACCTGGGCCGCATGGCGCGAGGATCCCGCACGCTGCGAGCGGCTGCATTTCGTGTCGGTCGAGAAGCACCCGTTCTCGCGCGACGACTTGCGCAAGGCGCTTTCCCATATCGTTGCGAACACAACCATATCGGCCGAAGCCGCGATGCTTGCCAATGCGTGGCCGACGCTCGTGCCGGGTTTGCACCGGCTCGAATTCGACGACGGGCGGGTCGTGCTCACGCTTGCATTCGGCGACGCGCGCGAGATGCTGCCGAAACTCGTCGCACGTGCCGATGCGTTTTATCTGGACGGTTTTGCGCCGGCGAAAAACCCGGACATGTGGTCGGCCGACGTGTTCCGCGCGCTCGGACGCCTCGCTGCCGAAGGCGCGACCTTCTCGACGTATTCGAGTTCGGGCGTCGTGAAACAGGCGCTCACCGACGCGGGTTTCACGTATCGCAAGGTCGACGGGTTTGCCGGCAAGTTCGTGATGCTCGTCGGCGAATACGCGCCGCGCTGGCGCGCGCGCCGGCACGAGCCGCCGCTCGCATTGCCCGTTGCGGCACGCCGCGCGATCGTGATCGGTGCGGGCCTGGCGGGCTGCGCGGTCGTCGAACGTCTCGCCGCGCGCGGCTGGGAGGTCACGCTGATCGAACGGCACGACCGGATCGCGAGCGAGGCGTCGGGCAATCCGGCCGGCGTGTTCCATCCGCTGATGACGCGCGACGACAACGTCGCGAGCCGGCTCACGCGCGGCGGCTTCCTGCACGCGATCGCACGCTGGCGCGCACTCGAACGCGCGGGCCATGCATTCGCGCGCAGCACGCACGGGATGATTCATCTCGCCGAATCGGCCGACGACTTCGCGCGGATGCGTGATGCTTTCGATGCGTTCAGCGCACCGTCCGACTACGTATCGCTGCTCGACGCCGATGCCGCGCGCGCCCATCTGAACCTGCCGGTCGCGCACGGCGGCCTGCTGTTTCCGCACGGCGGCGCCGTCTGGCCGGCCGGCCTTTGCGCGGCCCAGTGCGAGGCGGCCGGCGAGCGCGTGCGCTTGCTCGCGTCCACCGCCGTGGCCCGACTCGAACGGCGGGGCGATACATGGCATGCGCTCGACGATGCGGGCGGCACACTGGCCGAAGCGCCCGTCGTCGTGCTCGCGAATGCCGGCGATGCCGCGCGCCTCGCCGGGCTGCAGCATGTCGCGCTGCAACCGGTGCGTGGCCAGCTCACGCTGCTGCCCCCCGGCAGCACGGCACCACTGCCGTGCCCGGCGATCGGCGACGGTTACGCGGTACCGCTCGACGACGGCACGCTGCTGATCGGCGCGACGTTCGAGCCCGACGACGTCGATCCCGCGATGCGCGCGGCCGGTCACGCGGAAAACCTCGAGCGCGTGCGCCATCTGCTGCCGGGCCTGATTGGCGACGTGCCGGACCCCGGCACGCTGCGCGGCCGCGTTGCGTTTCGCTGGGTCGTCGGCGATCGTCTGCCGCTCATCGGCCCGCTCGCGGACGAAGCGGGAGCCGTCGCCAAGGCACGCGCGCTGAGCGGTGCGCAGGCGCGCGACCTGCCGCGCATGCCCGGACTCTACGGCGCATTCGGTTTCGGTTCGCGCGGCCTCGTATGGGCCGCACTCGGCGCCGAACTGATCGCATCGCAACTCGAAGGTGAGCCGTGGCCGCTCGAACGCGAACTCGCCGATGCCGTCGATCCCGCACGCTTCCTGATCCGCGCATTGCGCGCACGCCGCGTCAGCCAGGCCGGCTGACCGGCCACCCCGGCCGATCACAGTTTCCCGATTTTTTCGCGCAAGGTTATCCACTCGACGCTGTGGATAACCGCGCGGAATCCGCGCGCACTTCGTGTGCAATCACAGTGGACGTAAACTGGGCAACTCGGCACAGCTGTGAAGCGGCCCGAAAGTTGCTCAATCGAAACTTCTGTGCACGAACAGCCTGTGCAACGGGTTATGGGCTCTCCAACGCCTTGATCCGTCGACGTAAACCGAAGTTATCCACAGAACTGTGCGCGCCTTGTTAACTTCTACTACGTATATATACAAGTAAACCTTTGAAACCAAAGACCTGAGGTGCCGCACAGCGCCGCGAGTCGAGTCAATGGGTTCCAGACCGAAAAAGCTGTGGCACAATCGGTTTCCTTCGCGTTCATCCGGCCAGGCGCCGGACATGCTTCAATGGAACGGTCGGCACGATTTCGAATCTGAATCTTCGAGACTGCGCAGTCCGTTCACACACCAGGCCGACAATCCAGATCGGCAACCTGAGCGACTTTCCGCCCTGTGGCGGAACAGGCGGATCCCATGTCCCGCCGTCGTCGACACAACAATCACATTCGGGGCGATACCCAGCCGGCGCGCATCCATTTCTGACGCTTGATCCTGTGTCGCTGGCGGTCGCTTCCAAAGGAGAAGTCACCACGATGAAGTCGGCGTTCTCATTCCTGCCCAACTGGCCGCTTACGCCGGATGCCGTGTTCTGGGCCGGGCTCGCGCTGTTCGCGGCCGGCCTGTGCGGCGAGCTGTGCTATCGCGCATGGCGGCTGCCGCGCATCACCGGTTATGCGGTGATCGGTCTTATCGCCGGATCGTTCGGATTCGGCGTGATCGATGCAAGCACCGACGAAACCTCTCGGCTGCTGATCGACGTCGCGCTCGGCCTGTTGCTGTTCGAGCTCGGCAGCCGTCTCGACCTGCGCTGGATCCGGCGCAATCCGTGGCTCGTTGCGTCGAGCCTCGCCGAAGCCACGCTGACGTTCGTGCTGGTGCTGTTCGTGATGCTGGCGCTCGGCGTGTCGGGGATGGTCGCGCTCGTGCTGTCGGCGATCGCGATCGCGACATCGCCATCGATGGTGATCCAGCTGAAGACCGAACTGCGCGCGGAAGGGCAGGTGTCGCAACGCCTCATCACGCTCACCGCGCTCAACAGCGTCTATGCGATCGTGCTGACCAAGCTCGTGACGAGCTGGCTCCACCAGGAAGCGTACGGCAACGTTTTCGCGACGATCCTGCAGCCGCTCTACCTGCTCGCCGGTTCGTTCATCGTCGCGTATCTCGTCGCGCGTTCGTGCAATTTCCTGTTCCGCCACATGACGTCGACGATGCGCGACGAGCATTCGTTCGTCGCGCTGTTCGGGCTCGTGATGCTCGCGATCGCGGTGGCCCAGGCACTGAAGCTGTCGACGCTGCTCACGCTGCTGCTTGCCGGCATCATCGTGAAGAACCTCGAGGCGCGCCCGCAGCTGTGGCCCGAGCATTTCGGCACGGCCGGCTGGCTGCTGACGGTGGTCCTGTTCGTGCTCACGCTCACGTCGTTCACGTGGGGCGACATCGCGCTCGGCGGGTTGCTCGCGATCGTGCTGATCGTCACGCGGCTCGTCGCGAAGCTGGCCGGTGTCGTCGCGTTCGCGAAACCGAGCGGCATCGGGATGAAGCAGGGCATCGCGCTCGGCATCGCGCTCACCCCGATGTCCGCGCTGTCGTACCTGCTCGTCGACGACACCTACCAGCTCTATCCGAATTTCGACCCGCACCTGCGCGCGATCGTGATGTGCACGATCGTGATCCTGCAGCTCGTCAGCCCGTTCATCGTCTACCGCTGCCTGTCGGCGGTCGGTGAGCGCAGCGACAGCAACTGATTCCGGAACCTGCCATGGCACTCGAAACCTTCGTCAATTCCGAGCCTTTCACGTTCGGCGTCGAACTGGAGATCCAGGTCGTCAACACGCACAACTACGACCTGACCAAAGCGGCATCCGACCTGATGCGCCTGATCCAGGGCGAGACCTTTCCGGGCAACATCACGCCGGAAATCACCGAGAGCATGATCGAGCTGTCGACCGGCATCTGCCATTCGCACGAGCAGGCGGTGAGCGAGCTGCACGCGATCCGCGACGTGCTCGTGAAGGCGGCCGACCAGCTCAACGTCGGGCTGGCCGGCGGCGGCACGCATGCGTTCCAGCAATGGAGCGACCGGCAGATCTACGATGCGCCGCGCTTCCAGTACATTTCCGAACTATACGGTTACCTGGCCAAACAGTTCACCGTGTTCGGCCAGCACGTGCACATCGGTTGCCCCGATCCCGACAGTGCGCTGTTCCTGCTGCACTCGATGTCGCGCTTCATTCCGCACTTCATCGCGCTGTCCGCGTCGTCGCCGTTCGTGCAGAACGTCGACACCGGCTTCCATTCGGCACGCCTGAATTCGGTGTTCGCGTTCCCGCTGTCGGGCCGCGCGCCGTTCGTGCTGACCTGGGACAGCTTCGAGGAGTACTTCACGAAGATGGTGAACACGGGTGTCGTCAACTCGATGAAGGACTTCTACTGGGACATCCGCCCGAAACCCGGCTACGGGACGATCGAGGTGCGCGTGATGGACACGCCGCTGTCGGTCGACCGCGCGGCGGCGATCGCCTGCTACATCCAGACGCTCGCGCGCTACCTGCTGACCGACCGGCCGCTGAAGCTGTCGGAGGACGACTACCTCGTCTACACGTTCAACCGTTTCGAGGCGTGCCGCTTCGGGCTCGAGGGCACCTGCGTGAATCCTCAGACGGGTGAGCGCCGTACCATCGCCGAAGACATCCTCGACACGCTCGACCGGATCGCGCCGCATGCGGCCGCGCTCGGTTCGCGCGCGGCCCTCGACGAGATCGGCGCACTGGCCCAGGCGCGCGTGAACGACGCGTCGTGGTTGAGAACCGTTTTCAAACAGGAAAAATCGCTCAACGAGACGGTCCGCCAGCAGTGCTTACGTTGGCGCGAGTGAAAAAATGTTTTGCAGATTACGGGGTCGACCGAGTCGCGATTCACTGAATGGCTGGCGGCCTCGATTGACGCCGAAATCGTTGCCGGTTGTCCTGAAAATCTGTGGATAACCCGATATTCCGCTGCAAAGTCAACGATCTGTACACGGGATAACCCGGTGGATCATAGCGGTCGACCCGATGGCCGATCCGAACAGGAAAATGTCCCGACACCCCGCCGCGCGGGCGTTCGGCATTGCAGGCACAACGAAAAATTTTGGTTATCCAGTGATTTTCCACAGAATGAAGGGGATAACTTAGCTGTGCGATTTTCCGCTCTCGCTTAGAATGTCGGCTTTGCGGACACCGGAACGATGCGTGTCTTACCGGTCGCCGCGAACGCGACCGCCGCGTGTGCCCTCGCGACGGCCGTGCTGACGCACTCGCAAGAGCGTGTCTGTTTTGAGATAGACATTCGATCTCCACACTACGGCCGCTCGGCAAACCGGGCGGCGGCAAAGCGAAAAGACTATGAGCGAAGGCGTTTACGGGAATCAGGCTTCGGGACGTGTGACCCACAGCCTGCTGCGGTTGAGTACGGCCATGCGAAGCCAGGCATGGGATTGGGCGGAAGGCGCTGGCCTCACGCCGACGCAGGGCGAGATTCTCGTGCTGCTGCTGCAACGCAAGGGCCCGATGCGGCTCGGCGAGATCGCGCGCGAGACGCAGCTGACCGCGGCGACCACGAGCGATGCGGTCAGCACGCTCGAGACGAAGGGTCTCGTCGAGAAGCGCCGCGCGCTGGACGACGGCCGTGCACTGGCCGTGCGCCTGTCGGCCCGTGGCCGCACGGCCGCGAAGAAGGCGCTGCAATGGCCTGAATTCCTGACGAAAGCCGTCGGCAAGCTTGGCGCGGACGAGCAGGGCGCACTGTATCGCGCGCTGCTGAAGACGCTGCGCGAACTGCAGGTGGCCGGTGCGACGCCGCCGCAGCGCATGTGCCTGACGTGCGCCCACTTCCAGCCGGGCAAGCTGTCGAAGAAGACCGTGCATCACTGCGCGGCGCTCGACATCTCGATGTCCGACAGCGATCTGCGTCTCGACTGCTCGGTGCAGGAAGAAGCCGACGCGGCAACGCAGAAGAAGACCTGGAAGATTTTCGCCGGCTGACGTCCGTCGATCGACCGGGAGGCCGATGATGAACGCTGAAGTCGTGGCGATCCGCCACGTGCACTTCGAGGATCTCGGGAGCTTCGAGCAGGTGCTCGGCGAACGGGGGCGGCGGGTGCGCTACGTCGACGTCGGGTCATCGCGCTTCGAGGTGCTCGACGTACTCGAACCGTCGCTCCTCGTCGTGCTCGGCGGGCCGCTCAGCGTGTACGACGACGCGCAGTATCCGACGATCGCGCCGCTCGCGGCGCTCGTGCGCACGCGCATCGACGCCGGGCTGCCGATCCTCGGCATCTGCCTGGGCGCGCAGTTCATCGCCCGGGCGCTCGGCGCGCGCGTCTACCCGGCCGCTCAGCACGAACTCGGCTGGGCGCCGCTGACGCTCACCGATGCCGGCCGTGCATCGCCGCTGCGCCATCTCGATGGCGCGGCGACGTCGATGCTGCACTGGCATGGCGACACGTTCGACCTGCCGGGCGGTGCGATTCATCTCGCGTCGACACCGGCCTGCCGCCACCAGGCATTCGCGTGGGGCCAGCACGTGCTGGCGCTGCAATGCCATCCGGAAATCCGTACCGATCGCTTCGAACCGTGGCTGATCGCCAACGCCGGCGAAATCGCGGCCACGCCCGGCATCGACGCGCGCCAGTTGCGCGCCGATACCGCGCAGCACGGCCCCGCGCTCGAGGCGGCCGCGCGACGGATGTTCGCGGAGTGGCTCGACGGCGTCGGGCTCTGACGCGGCAAGCGGCGCCGCCGTTTGCCGCGAAGCGGTTGCCCGGCCCGCGTCCGTTGCAGGCCGGCGCATCGCTGCATGCGCGCGGTTGGCCGCGTCGCCGGCAACCCGCCGCGGGCCGTACCTGACCATCCGCTTACTGCCGCGTGCACCGTCAGCACGCTTGCGGCCTGCGTGCTACGCTCGTTCGCTCTTTCCTTTCCTGGCGAGCGGCCTCCATGACTGCGCTGTTTTCCCCGTTCACGCTGCGCGGCGTGACTCTTCCGAACCGGATCGTGATCTCCCCGATGTGCCAGTATTCGGCCGAGCGCGGTGAAGCGACCGACTGGCACATGATTCACCTCGGCCATCTCGCGCTGTCGGGCGCGGGGTTGCTCTGCATCGAGGCGACTGCGGTGGAACCGGACGGGCGCATCACGCATGGCGACCTTGGCCTCTGGGACGACGTGACCGAAGCCGCGCTGAAGCCCGTGCTGGCCGCGATCCGCAAGCATTCGCCGATCCGCGTCGCGATGCAGTTGTCGCACGCGGGGCGCAAGGCGTCGAGCAACGTGCCGTGGCAGGGCGGTCAGCTCGTGCCGGTCGCCGACGGCGGCTGGTTGCCGCACGCGCCGTCGGCGGTGCCGCACAAGGACGGCGAGACGCCGCCCCTCGCCCTCGATGCCGCCGGCCTGAACCGGATCCGCGAAGCGTTCGCGGCCTCGGCGAAGCGTGCCGCACGGCTCGGCATCGACGCGATCGAGGTGCATGCGGCACATGGCTACCTGCTGCACCAGTTCCTGTCGCCGCTCGCGAACCAGCGCACCGACGAATACGGCGGCTCGCTCGAAAACCGGATGCGCTTTCCGCTCGAGATCTTCGAGATCGTGCGCGCGGCGTTTCCGGAGGACCGGCCGGTCGGCGTGCGCGTGTCGGCCACCGACTGGGTCGAAGGCGGCTGGGAGCTCGACGATACGATCGCGTTCGCGCACGAACTGAAGCGCCGCGGCTGCGACTGGATCGACGTGTCGTCCGGCGGCGTGTCGCCGCTGCAGAAAATTCCGCTGTCGCCCGGTTACCAGGTGCCGTTCGCGCAGGCGGTGAAGCGTGCGGTCGGTATGCCGACGGTTGCCGTCGGGCTGATCAACGAGCCCGCGCATGCGAACCGGCTGATCGAGGCCGGCGATGCCGATTTCGTCGCGATGGCGCGTGCGATGCTGTACGACCCGCGCTGGCCGTGGCACGCGGCGGCCGAGCTCGGTGCGCAGGTGACGGCGCCGCCGCAGTACTGGCGTTCGCAGCCGCGCGAGCACAAGGCGTTGTTCGGCGACGTCGCTTTCGGCCAGCGTTGAGCATCGCACGCGCAATATTGCGTGTGATGTTGAACGAAGCAATCGTGAACGTGTAGGATGCGGGTGATTCGCCGCATGCCCCGACGCGGCACCGACCGGTGCCGCGTTTTCGTTTTGCGCGGCGCGAGGCCGCGATCGCGGCCGCCCCCATTCAAGTCGTTTTCACAAGGATTCGGTCGATGAGTTCACGCAGGATCGCGGTGCGCCGCTCGGGAGTACACGGCAAGGGCGTGTTCGCCGTGGCGCCGATCAAGGCCGGCGAGCGCGTAGTGGAATACAAGGGCGAACGAATTTCGTGGAAGGAAGCGCTGCGTCGCCATCCGCACGACCCGAGCGAACCGAACCATACGTTCTACTTCGCACTGGACGAGGGCGGGGTGATCGACGGCAAGATCGACGGCAACAGCGCGCGCTGGATCAACCACTCGTGCGCACCGAACTGCGAAGCCGAGGAAGTCAAAGGCCGCGTGTACATTCACGCACTGCGCGACATCGGGCCGGAAGAGGAACTGTTCTACGACTACGGCCTCGTGATCGACGCGAAGCTGACGAAGTCGCTCAAGCGTGAATACGCGTGCCATTGCGGCGCAACGTCGTGCCGCGGCACGCTGCTCGCGACGCCCGACGACGGCGGCAAGAAGAAAAAGAAGAAGGACAAGAAGGACGGCAAGTCCGAGTCCCGTTCGAAGGACAAGAAAAACAGGAAGTGACGCAGGCGGCGGCGCATCGTGCGCTGCCGTTGCCGTTTCAGCGCCCGGCTGCCGCATCATGCGGCTTGCTGCCGGGTTTTCCGCCTTCGTCATCCGGCGCGCGGCCCGGCCAGGGGCTGCCCGCCGCGAATCGCTCAGTGCGTCGACTCGGCGGCCGGGGTTTCGCTGGCCGGCTTGTCCGTGCGTGCAGCCAGCGGCACCCTCACCACGAAGCGCGAGCCGCCTTCCGACGCATCCTCGTACGATACGGTGCCGCCGTGCATCGCGATGATGTCGTGCACGATCGCGAGGCCGAGCCCGGCGCCCGTCTCGACGCCGTTGCCGTTTTGCGCGTCGCCGCGGAAGAATCTCTTGAACAGGTCGGCCTGCTGGTTGGCGGGCACGCCGGGGCCGTTGTCCTCGACGACGATCTCGGCGGCCGGTTGGCCGCCCTCGAGCACGCCTCGCGCGACGTTCACCGTGATCCGCGCACCGTCCGGCCGCGCGAGCGGCACGTACTTCAGCGCATTGTCGAGCAGGTTCGCGATCACCTCGCGCAACAGCACGGGGTTGCCGCGCACGACCAGCTTCTCGTCGTCACCCGGATCGTCGGTGCGCTGGAAGCCGAGGTCGACGTGCGACGCGAGTGCGCGCGGCACCCATTCGGCGCCCGTCTCGAATGCCATCGCCGCGAGGTCGACGTCGACGAACCGTGCGGCCTGTTCGCCCGGTTCCGCGCGAGCGAGCGACAGCAACTGGTTCGACAGTCGTACCGCGCGGTCGGCGGCCGCGCGCAGCTCGCGCACCGCGGCGAAGGTCTGGTGCGGGTCGCGTGCAACGGCCGCTTGCTCCGCGTGCAGCTTCACGGCCGTGAGCGGCGTGCGCAACTGGTGCGCGGCGTCGGCGATGAACTTGCGCTGCGCGTCGAGCGCGGTTTTCAGGCGGCCGAGCAGGGCGTTCATCGCGCTCGTCAGCGGCCGGATTTCCAGCGGCACCTCGGTTTCGTCGACCGGTTCCAGCGACGTGTGGGTCTGCCGGTTCAGCGAATCGGCCAGATGCGTGAGCGGGCCGAGCTGCTGGTTGACGACGCGCCACACGATGCCCCAGCCCGCGAGCAGCAGCAGCAGCAGCGGCATCATGATCGCGACGAGGAATTCGGCCGCGATCCGGTAGCGGTGCCGCACCGGCTGCGCGACCTCGACGACCATCGGCTTGCCGCCCTCGACGTTGTCGACGCGCACCTGCGCGACCCGTACCGCGCGGTTGTCGTATTCGGCCTCGAACACGTACGCGTGATGCATGCGGCGCACGTTGATGCCCCGCAGCGGCAGCTTCGGATCGCCGGCGAGTTCCTGTTCGCCGTCGCTGATCCGGTAGATCAGCGCTTCGGCGGGATCGGAGAACATCGCCTGCGCGAGTGGCGGCACCGTGAACGGCGCGTCGGGGCCGGCGATCTGGATCTGTTTGGAAATGGCGGTCGCGAGATCGGCGAGCGAGCGGTCGATCACGTGCTGCGTGTATTGCCACGCGAGCCAGTAGGCGATCAGGCCGCTCATCAGTGCGAGCATCGACAACGGGGCGGCGAGGCGCCGAAGCAGCGAGCGGCGCAGGCTGGTGGTCACAGCCGGATCAGGTGACATTTCGACGGGCAAATGGATAAGCGCCGCTCACGGGGAGCGGCGCGGTCGTACGCCGGGCGGCGATGCGGGCAGGGTGGGCACGCCGGCGGGCCAGGCCGGCCGGTGCGCCGCACCGCCGTTCAGACGCTCGCCGTCTGGCGGATTTCCTGCAGCAGGTAGCCGAAGCCGCGCACCGTGACGATTTCGACGCGGCACTGCTCGAGTTTCTTGCGCACGCGGTGAACGTAGACTTCGATCGCGGTGTCGCCGAGATCGCCGCCGAAGTGCGTGAGGTGATCCTGCAGCTGGGCCTTGCTGACGACGCGGCCGTGACGCAGCAGCAGCATTTCGAGCACCGCGAATTCACGCGGCGACAGTTCGAGCGGCTTGTCGTCGTTGAAGATGCGGCGATCGACGCCCGACAGGCGGACGCCGCCGAGCGACACTTCCGGGCGCGGCATGTCGCTGTGCGGGCCGCTGCGGCGCATCACCGCGCGGATGCGCGCTTCGAGCTCGGCCGGCTCGAACGGCTTGAGCATGTAGTCGTCGGCGCCGGAGTTCAGGCCCTGGATCCGGTCGTTCAGCTCGTCGCGTGCGGTCAGCACGATGACGGGCGTGTGGCGGTTGGTCTGGCGGAAGCGCGTGAGCAGCGTCATCCCGTCGATGCCCGGCAGGCCGAGGTCGAGGATCACGAGTTCGTGGCGATTCTGTGCCAGCGCCTGTTCGGCAAAGATGCCGTCATGCACCATGTCGACGGTGAAGCCAGCCTGCTCGAGGCTGCTCTGGATACCGCGTGCGATGGGGCGGTCGTCTTCGATCAGAAGGAGTCGCATGAAGTTCGCTCAAGTACAATGGGTTGGCGGTTCAGGCACGCGGACAGCACGACGCCGTTTCCACAGGGGTGCCGCGACACCTGACATCAAGCATGGCGGCCAGCGAACGATTAAATCCAATCATGTCCGATATTTCGATCAACGACCTAGAAGCCGCGATCAATTTCTGGCGCGCCCGCTCGCCGTCGAGCGGCGACGAACTCAAACTCTGCGAAGAGGCCAGCGCGCTTTCCAAGCCGTATGCGCTGCTGATTGTACAGCGCCAAGGCGCGCTGCAACTGGAAGGTTTGGACCCCAAGGCACGGAATGCGTACGAGACTTACGTGCGCCTTAAGGATGGCTTGGAAAGCTGAAGGCTTTCGCTGACTACATCCTAGAAAACGTTCATCGAAATGAAAAGTTGACGCGCCGCGCATCGAAGGACGCGCGGCGGTAGAGGAAAGTGTCAGGCGGCCGGTTTCGCGTGCGCGCCGGCAAGGTCGATGAAAAGCGCCAGTTCGACGTCGCGTTCGGTCAGGCCGTCGGCGTCGTGGGTCGACAACGTGATGTCGACGCGGTTGTACACGTTGAACCATTCCGGATGGTGGTTCATTTCCTGCGCCTTGATCGCGACGCGCGTCATGAAGCCGAAGGCTTCGTTGAAATCGGCGAAGCGCAGGCTGCGCTGGATCGCGTCGCGGCCCGGTACGGCCGACCAGAGCGGCAGGCCTTCGAGCCGGGTCTTGCGTTCTTCTGATGTGAGCTTGTGGATCATCTTGCACCTCTCGTTCGGTAACGGCGCCCGCGCGCGGCTGCGCCGCGCGACGAAGCCGGCACCGGTCATTGTTTCATAGTTGTGGGACGGCCATCCGGCGACGGGCATCCGGGGACGGCCATCCGGCGACCATCGGCGCGCGTTCGCGGGTCACGCGTCGGCGTCGTCGGGCCAGCCTTCGCCGGAGCCGCGATGCAGCACGCGATCGGTATCGAGCACCGCGCCGGCCGCGAACTCGGGCAGCGCCGCCAGCCGGTCGGCCAGCGCGCGGCCGTCGACGTCGGCGAGCGCGAACAGCTGCGCGAAATCGTCGATCACGAAGTAGGTTTTCTGGAACGTGTCGATCCGGTACTTCGTGCGCATCACGCGCTCGAGGTCGAAGCCGAGCCGGTTCGGCGCCGCGCTTTCGAGGCTGTGCAGGCTTTCGCCCTTGCTCGACACGATCCCGGCGCCGTAGATCGACAGGCCGTTCGTGCCGCGCGGATCGCGGATCAACCCGAATTCCACCGTATACCAGTAGAGTCGCGCGAGCCGCGCCAGCGCCGCTTCGTCGTCGGCGACCGCGAGCGCGGTGCGGCCGTACGCCTGCATGTAGTCGGCGAACACCGGGTCGATCAGCAGCGGCACGTGGCCGAAGAGATCGTGGAAGCAGTCGGGTTCCTGCAGGTAGTCGAGCTGGTCGGGGCGGCGCATCCACCAGGTGACCGGGAAGCGCCGGTTCGCGAGATGCTCGAAGAACACGCGGTCGGGCACGAGGCCCGGCACGGCGACGATCTCCCAGCCCGTTGCCGGCTTCAGCTGGCGGTTCACGTCGGCGAACGACGGGACGCGATCGGCCGGCAGGTCGATCTTCCCGAGCCCCGCGACGAACGCGTCGCACGCGCGCCCGCGCAGCAGCGCCGACTGGCGTGCATAGAGCTGCTTCCACACCGCGTGGTCGACCTGGCCGTATCGCGCGAGCGGCTGGTCGATGGTGAAATCGGCGCGGGTTTCGAGGCCCGCATCGAACTGCTCCTGCAGTTTCGCGGTGACGACGGTGGACATGATCTGGCTCTGCACGTGGCGGTTGTGAACCATGCAAGTGTAGAGCGGGCTGCGCGCGGAATGGGCGCAATATTGGCGTTGATTCGCACGATGATGCGATAATCGCGCATCAAATAACGAATCAATGCGGAGAATACTCATGCTGGAACTCGATCACTTCGATCTCGCGCTGCTGGACGTGCTGCAGCGCTTCGGCCGCGCGACGCATCAGCAGCTCGGCGAGGAGGTGCCGCTGTCGCCGTCGCAGATCGGCCGGCGGCTGCAGCGGCTCGAGGCGGCCGGCGTGATCGAAGGCTACCGCGTGATGCTCCGGCCCGAAAAGCTCGGGCTCGGCGTCACCGCGTTCACGAGCCTCAAGCTCAAGCACCACGGCGATTCGATCATCGAGCAGTTCCAGCAGCAGATCGACGTGCTGCCCGAAGTGCTCGAATGCCATGCGGTGGTGGGCGACGCGGACTACCTGCTGCGAATCGTCGCGCCCGACCTGAACGCGCTGTCGCAGTTCGTGATGAAGAAGCTGATGCGCGTGCCGGGCGTCGACAGCGTGCGCTCGAACATCGTGCTGACGACCTTCAAGCGCAACGGCGCGCTGCCGCTCGCGCACCTGGCGCCCGGCGCGGCCTGACACGGCGACAGGGCGGCGACGGGGCGTCAGGGTCGAAGGCGGCGCGGGTTGCGCCGCCCCGGCGCAGGGCCGGATCAGGCCGCTTCGGGCTGCGTGTCGGCGTTCAGCAGGTCGACGTATGCGACCGCGACGAGGTCGTCCGGCGACACGCCGAGCTTCGCGAACACGGCGTGCGCTTCGGCTTCGCCGCCGGCTTCGTCGTCGTCGGGGCCGAGCACGACTTCCAGTTCGATGAAATCGCCGAGGCCGTCGATGCGGTCGAGATGGATGCGCGTGCGGCCCGCCAGGTACACGTGCCGTTCCTTCGTCACGATCCCGCGCGTGGTCAGCGCGGTGGCGAGCAGCGCGTGCATCGCGTCGGGGTTCGTCACCGGGCTGCGCGTGTAGTACGACGCCTTCGGGCCGTCGCGGTCGTCGCGCTGGTAGAAGATCAGTTCGGCCGGCGTGCCGTCCTCGAAGCGGCGCAGCTTCAGCCGGCCGCGCGGCACGTCATAGAAGAAATCCTGCTGCCGATAGAAGAGCGGCGCTTCGGTCGCGAGTTTGGCCGCCTGTTCGCGCAGCTGGTCGAATTCGCGGGCGCGGGCTTTGATCTCGATGTTGCGGGCCATGCGGGTCTCCTTCAATCGGGGTCTCGCGGTGTGCGAACGCACAATCTAGCAAAAACGCGGAGACGGTGGCGTGACGGCAGGGGCGGGGTGCGGCGCGATGACGCGTGTCGTGCCCGGCAGCGGGATGCCCGACGCCCGATGCCCGATGCCCGGAACGCGCACTTTCATCAGCGCCGCTCATATCGCCCATTGCGCTTCGATCAGCCGCAGCGCCGCCGCGATTGCCGGTTCGTCGCGCCGCTCGGCGAGCGTCACGAACGTCAGTTCGGTCGGCACCGTCACGCGTTCGACGATCGTCAGCGCATGCGCGTGCGCTTCGGCCAGCGCGGTCGAGTCGCGCGCGAGCGTCAATCCGATGCCCGATTTGACGAGATCGAGCATCGACTGCTCCTGGTCGACCTCGGCAACCTTGAGCGGCTGCGCGCCGGCGTCGGCGAAGCGCCGCGACAGCAGCCGGTGGTGCGCGGATGCCGGCGGCGTCCAGATCCACGGCAGCGTGGCCAGCGAGCGCCAGTCGTTCACGCGCTGTACGCGCTCCTTCCATCCGGCCGGCGCGAGCACGCGGTACTCGAACTGCGTGAGCGTGACGGTGTGGAACAGTGCGCCGTCGAGCGGATCGTCCTCGCCTGGCCGGCCGATGTAGTAGCCGACGTCGAGCGCCTGCGTGCGCACCTGTTCGATGACCCACCCCGACATCCCGTGCCGCAGCGCGGTTTCGATCTGCGGATGGGTTTCGACGAGCGCGCGCAGGAAGCCGCCGAGCCGCAGGAAGCCCGGATCGAGGATCGTGCCGATCCGCAGCCGGCCGCGCACCTCGTGCCGCAGCGCAGCAGCGGCGCGCTGTACGTCGGCGGCCGCGGCGAGCGCGCGTTCCGCATGCGGCAGCAGGGTCTGGCCGTCGCGCGTCAGCGCGAGCCCGCGCGACGTGCGCGTAAACAGCGTGACGCCGAGCGTTTCCTGCAGATGCTTGATCTGCAGGCTGACGGCCGGCTGCGTCAGGTGCAGCTGCACGGCGGCGCGTGTCAGGTTGCCTTCGCGTGCGACCGTCGCGAACGCACGGAGCAGGGTGAGATCCATCGTCGTGATATGAGCGCGGCTTATAACGCAGTTCAGCATAACTCATTGGATCGCCAGCCGGCGGCGGGAGTACGCTTCATCGGTCGTGTCGCCCGGCCGCCAGCGCGGGCCGCGACGCACTATGCTGAAAATGCGCGCGGCACCGCGCCGCGCGGCGCACAACAACGAAGAAGGGGACACGCCGTGAGTACTCCACGCACGCTCGAAGGCGAATTCGACTACGTGATCGTCGGCGCGGGCACCGCGGGCTGCGTGCTCGCGAACCGCCTGACCGAGGATCCCGACATCCGCGTGCTGCTGCTCGAAGCAGGCGGCAAGGACGACTATCACTGGATCCACATCCCGGTCGGCTACCTGTATTGCATCGGCAACCCGCGCACCGACTGGCTGTACAAGACCCAACCCGAAGCGGCGCTCAACGGCCGGGCACTGTCGTATCCGCGCGGCCGCGTGCTCGGCGGCTGCTCGTCGATCAACGGGATGATCTACATGCGCGGCCAGCGCGAGGATTACGACAGCTGGGCGCAGGAAACCGGCGACGCCGGCTGGTCGTGGGACAGCGTGCTGCCGATCTTCAAGCGCAGCGAGGATCACCATGCGGGCGCGAGCGACGCACACGGCGCGGGCGGTTACTGGCGTGTCGAGAAGCAGCGGCTGCGCTGGGAGATCCTCGAATCGTTCGCGCAGGCCGCGCAGCAGACGGGCATCCCGGCAACCGACGACTTCAACCGCGGCGACAATTCCGGGGTCGGTTATTTCGAGGTGAACCAGAAGCGCGGCGTGCGCTGGAATACGTCGAAGGCGTTCCTGCGGCCCGCGATGGCGCGCCCGAACCTGACCGTGATCACCGGCGCGCACGCGCAGCGCGTGATTTTCGACGGGCGGCGCGCGGTCGGCGTCGAATATCGCGGCGGCGGCACCGATTACGTTGCACGGGCGCGCGCGGAGGTGCTGCTGACGTCCGGCGCCGTGAATTCGCCGCAGCTGCTCGAACTGTCGGGCATCGGCGACGGCCGGCGGCTGCAGGCGCTCGGCATCGACGTCGTACAGGATCTGCCGGGCGTCGGCGAAAACCTGCAGGATCACCTGCAATTGAGGATGGCGTTTCGCGTCGAAGGCGTGCGCACGCTCAACACGCTGTCCGCGCACTGGTGGGGTAAGCTGATGATCGGCGCGGAATATGCGTTGCTGCAGCGCGGGCCGATGTCGATGGCGCCGTCGCAGCTCGGCGCATTCGCGAAATCCGATCCCGACGATCCGGCACTCACGCGCCCCGATCTCGAATACCACGTGCAGCCGCTGTCGCTCGAACGTTTCGGCGAGCCGCTGCACAGCTTCAATGCATTTACGGCGTCCGTGTGCCATCTGCGGCCGACGTCGCGCGGCAGCGTGCATGTCGCGAGCGCCGATCCGGGTGTCGCACCCGCAATCGCGCCGAACTATCTGTCGACCGACCACGATCGCCACGTCGCCGCGAATGCGTTGCGCCTCACGCGCCGGATCGCGTCCGCGCCGGCGCTCGCGCGTTATCGGCCCGAGGAGATCCTGCCCGGCACGCAGTACCGCAGCGAAGCCGAGCTGATCGACGCGGCGGGCGCCGTCGGCACGACGATCTTCCACCCGGTCGGCACCTGCCGGATGGGGCGGGCCGACGACGAGTGTGCGGTCGTCGACAGCCGGCTGCGCGTACGCGGGATTGCCGGGCTGCGGATCGTCGATGCGTCGGTGATGCCCTTCATTACATCGGGCAATACCAATTCGCCGACGCTGATGATCGCCGAGCGCGCGAGCGACATGATCCGTGCCGATCGCCGCGCGGCGCGCGAAGCGACGACGGTGCGAACGGAGCCCGCGGCGACGGCCGCGTGACGGAACGCTGACACGCACGACAGCGGGCCGTCATGATGACGCCCGCTGATTCGATATGCGAAACAAGCTGCCGGTGCCGATCGTGTCGATTGCGTCGCTTCACCGGCAAGATCCATGCAAGCCGCGCAGTCTGCGTGCCTGCCGCGCCGTGCGAAGAGGCAACGGTCGATGATGCACGTGTCAAAAAAACGTGGCGAAAAACCGTGCACAGCCGCGTGCGACATGGCGGCCAGCCCTATAAGTGCAAATCCCGATGATTGCACTGCACCAACGGCGAGACAATGTGGCGCAGTGTGCATACGCGTCGGCGCGGGAGACCACCCTCGAGGCGTAACACGGCGCCCGGGGCAGCCTGCTCATCCGCTGACGTGTTTCGCGGCCGCTTCGCGCGAATCTTCCCGGTGCTTCGCCTGACTTCGTACGGAAGGGAACATGATTCTCGGCGACACGATTCTGGAAACACGCGGACTGACCAAGGAATTCAGGGGTTTCACGGCCGTCAACGGCGTGAACCTGCGTGTGCGTCGCGGTGCGATCCATGCGTTGATCGGACCGAACGGCGCGGGCAAGACAACCTGCTTCAACCTCCTCACCAAATTCCTGACACCGACGGCCGGCCAGATCGTCTTCAACGGGATCGACATCACCGACGAGCGGCCCGCGCAGGTTGCGCGGCGCGGCATCATCCGTTCGTTCCAGATCTCGGCCGTCTTTCCGCACCTGACCGCACTGCAGAACGTGCGCATCGGCCTGCAGCGCGCGCTCGGCACCGAATTCCATTTCTGGCGCAGCGAACGCACGCTCAAGCGGCTCGACGACCGCGCAATGGATCTGCTCACGCAGGTCGGCCTCACCGATTTCGCGCAGGTGCCGACCGTCGAACTCGCATACGGCCGCAAGCGCGCACTGGAGATCGCGACCACGCTCGCGATGGAGCCCGAGCTGATGCTGCTCGACGAGCCCACGCAAGGGATGGGCCACGAGGACGTCGATCGCGTGACCGCACTGATCAAGAAGGTCGCGAGCGGCCGCACGATCCTGATGGTCGAGCACAACATGAACGTGATCGCGGGCATCTCCGACACGATCACCGTCCTGCAACGCGGCGAGGTGCTGGCGGAAGGCTCGTATGCGGAAGTGTCGAAGAATCCGCTCGTCATCGAAGCCTACATGGGCAGCGCCGACGCGGCGCTCGCGGGGGCGCACGCATGAAGCACAGCGAACGGGAGGAACGCGAATTGAGCGGCGTCGAAAGCGGTACGCCCGCGCTGGAGATCACGGGCCTGGAGGCCTGGTACGGGGAATCCCACATATTGCACGGTGTCGACCTGACGGTGCATCGCGGCGAGGTCGTCACGCTGCTCGGCCGCAACGGCGCGGGCCGCACGACGACGCTGCGCGCGATCATGGGCCTCACGGGCCGCCGCAGCGGGTCGATCAAGGTCGCGGGCAACGAGACGATCGGCCTCGCGACACACCGCATCGCGCATTTCGGTGTCGGCTACTGCCCGGAGGAGCGCGGGATCTTCTCGAGCCTGTCGTGCGAGGAGAACCTGATGCTGCCGCCGCCGATCGGGCCGCGCGATCACGCGATGTCGATCGACGAGATCTACACGATGTTCCCGAACCTCGCATCGCGCCGGCAGAGCCAGGGCACGCGGCTGTCCGGCGGCGAGCAGCAGATGCTCGCGGTCGCGCGGATCCTGCGCACCGGCGCGAACCTGCTGCTGCTCGACGAGATCTCCGAAGGCCTCGCGCCGGTGATCGTGCAGTCGCTGGCGCGGATGATCGTCGCGCTGAAGGCGCGCGGCTACACGATCGTGATGGTCGAACAGAATTTCCGCTTCGCGGCGCCGCTCGCCGACCGGTTCTACGTGATGGAGCACGGCAGCATCGTCGAACATTTCCAGGCGGCCGAACTGGAAAGCAAGATGCCGACCCTGCACGACCTGCTCGGGGTGTGACGCCGCCCCGTCTCTCTCGCCGCTAGCCGTGGCGGCTTCGAACAACCACAACGCATCAGAACAACAGGAGACGTCAATGAAAATGAAGACCCTCGCACAGGCCTGTCTCGCGCTCGCGGCCGCCGCGTTCACCGCCGGCGCCGCACACGCGGCGGATACCGTGAAGATCGGCTTCATCACCGACATGTCGGGGCTTTACGCGGATATCGACGGGCAGGGCGGCCTCGAGGCGATCCGCATGGCGGTCGCCGATTTCGGCGGCAAGGTGCTCGGCAAGCCGATCGAGGTCGTCTATGCCGACCACCAGAACAAGGCCGACATCGCCGCGTCGAAGGCGCGCGAATGGATGGACCGCGGCGGGCTCGACCTGCTGGTCGGCGGCACGAACTCGGCCACCGCGCTGTCGATGAACCAGGTCGCGGGCGAGAAGAAGAAGGTCTACATCAACATCGGCGCGGGCGCCGACACGCTGACGAACGAGCAGTGCACGCCGTACACGGTCCACTACGCATACGACACGATGGCGCTCGCGAAGGGCACCGGTTCGGCGGTGGTGAAGCAGGGCGGCAAGAGCTGGTTCTTCCTGACCGCCGACTACGCGTTCGGCAAGGCGCTCGAGAAGAACACGTCGGATGTCGTGAAGGCGAACGGCGGGCAGGTGCTCGGCACGGTGCGTCACCCGCTGTCCGCGTCGGACTTCTCGTCGTTCCTGCTGCAGGCGCAGGCGTCGAAGGCGCAGATCCTCGGCCTCGCGAACGCGGGCGGCGACACGATCAACTCGATCAAGGCCGCGAAGGAGTTCGGCATCACGAAGACGATGAAGCTCGCCGCGCTGCTGATGTTCATCGACGACGTGCACAGCCTCGGCCTCGAGACGACGCAGGGCCTCGTGCTGACCGACAGCTGGTACTGGAACCGCGATGCGGCGTCGCGCCAGTGGGCGCAACGCTACTTCGGCAAGATGAAGAAGATGCCGTCGAGCCTGCAGGCGGCCGACTACTCGTCGGTCACGACCTACCTGAAGGCGGTCCAGGCTGCCGGCACGACCGATTCCGACAAGGTGATGGCCGAGCTGAAGAAGATCAAGATCAACGACTTCTACGCGAAGGGCTACATCCGCACGGACGGCAGCATGATTCACGACATGTACCTGATGGAAGTGAAGAAGCCTGCTGAATCGAAGGAGCCGTGGGATTACTACAAGGTGCTCGCGACGATTCCGGGCGAACAGGCGTTCGGGACCAAGCAGGAATCGCGCTGCGCGTTGTGGAAGTAAGCGGGGCTTGGCGGCGCGCGAGTTGCGCGCCGCACGGTGGCGGCCGCAGCGATGTGCCCCGCTGCGCCGCCCGCGTGCGTGTCCCTGGAAGGTTGCGCGCGCAACGAAACTCATACTGACGGCTAAGTCGATGGAAATCTTTGGCATTCCGTTGCCGGCGATGCTGAGCCAGTTGCTGCTCGGGCTCGTCAACGGCTCGTTCTACGCGATCCTGAGCCTCGGGCTCGCGGTGATCTTCGGGCTGCTCAACGTGATCAACTTCGCGCACGGCGCGCTGTTCATGCTGGGCGCGATGCTCGCGTGGATGGGCCTGTCGTACTTCGGGCTGCCGTACTGGGCGATGCTCGTGATCGCGCCGCTGGTCGTCGGTGCGTTCGGGATCCTGATCGAGCGCTCGATGCTGCGCTGGCTGTACAAGCTCGATCACCTGTACGGGCTGCTGCTCACGTTCGGGCTCACGCTGGTCGTCGAGGGCGTGTTCCGGTCGATCTACGGCTCGTCCGGCCAGCCGTACGACGTGCCGTCGCAGCTGTCCGGCGCCACCAACCTCGGCTTCATGTTCCTGCCGAACTACCGCGCGTGGGTGGTCGTCGCGTCGCTCGCGGTGTGTCTCGTGACCTGGTTCGTGATCGAGAAGACGCGCCTCGGCGCCTATCTGCGCGCGGGCACCGAGAACCCGAAGCTCGTCGAGGCATTCGGCGTGAACGTGCCGATGATGATCACGCTCACCTACGGCTTCGGCGTCGCGCTCGCGGCGTTCGCGGGCGTGCTGGCCGCGCCGGTGATCCAGGTGTCGCCGCTGATGGGCCAGCCGATGATCATCACCGTGTTCGCGGTGGTCGTGATCGGCGGGATGGGGTCGATCCTCGGCTCGATCGTCACGGGCCTGATGCTCGGCGTGATCGAGGGTTTCACGCGCGTGTTCTACCCCGAAGCGTCGGCCACCGTCGTGTTCGTGATCATGGCGATCGTGCTGCTGTTCCGCCCGGCGGGCCTCTTCGGCAAGGAAAAATGATGCAGAGAAAAGTGCTCTACGGCGTGCTGCTTGCCGCACTGCTCGCCGCGCCGTTCATCGGCGCGTACCCGGTGTTCGTGATGAAGGTGCTCACGTTCGCGCTGTTCGCGGCCGCATTCAACCTGCTGATCGGTTATACGGGGCTGCTGTCGTTCGGCCATGCGATGTTCCTCGCGACCGCCGGTTATGCGACCGGTTATTCGATGCAGACGCTCGGCTTCACGCCGGAACTCGGGGTGCTCGTCGGCACCGTCGCCGCGACGCTGCTCGGGCTCGTCGTCGGGCTGTTCGCGATCCGCCGGCAGGGCATCTACTTCGCGATGATCACGCTCGCGTTCGCGCAGATGGTCTATTTCATCTACCTGCAGGCGCCGTTCACGCACGGCGAAGACGGGTTGCAGGGCGTGCCGCGCGGCCACCTGTTCGGGCTGCTCGACCTGTCGAACGACGTCGCGCTGTACTACGTCGTGGTGGCGGTGGTCGTCGCCGCGTGCGCGTTCATCGTGCGGGTCGTGCATTCGCCGTTCGGCCAGGTGCTCGTCGCGATCAAGGAGAACGAGGCGCGCGCGATCTCGCTCGGCTACGACACCGACCGTTTCAAGCTGCTCGCGTTCATCCTGTCGGCGGGCATCGCGGGGCTGGCCGGCTCGCTGAAGGTGCTCGTGCTCGGCTTCGAGACGCTGTCGGACGCGTACTGGACGATGTCGGGCCTGGTCGTGCTGATGACGCTCGTCGGCGGCATGGGCACGCTGTTCGGGCCGCTGCTCGGCGCCGCGCTGATCGTCGCGCTCGAAGACCGGCTCGGCGACATCGGCGAATGGCTCGCGTCGACGACGGGCGTCGCGTGGTTCCATTCGCTCGGCGAATCGGCGACGATCGTCACGGGGCTGATCTTCATCGTGTGCGTGCTCGCCTTCCGGCGCGGCATCGTCGGCGAGATGGTCGCGCGGATCAAGCCGCTCAGGGCCTCCTGAGCGCATGCCGTGCACGTCGCCGCGGGTTGATGCGAAGCACCATCCGGCATGCTCGTGAAGCGCGTCGCAGCGCGCTCGGGGCGGCACCGCGCGGCTGGCTGCTGCCCCATTTTCGTGCGGCGATGCACCATAGGGGTAAATGCTAAGTTGCCGTGGTGCTTAAGCCTCTTTAAGATTCACTTCAGTTCTGATGCACCGCGAAACGAATTTGCAGGTGGAGAACGAGGAGACAATCGAGGCACAAAGTGCCCGGACCCTAAAGCGCTGTTGGACGGAATCCAACAGCGCTTTTTCATTTGGTGCACGAATTTCCATCGACGGTGCAGGCGAATCGCGCTGTGTTCCGCGCGCCCGTGTTCTGCCTCGCGTCACTCGCGCGTCATCCCGTCCCCCGATTTCATCCATTCCTGCCGGTCGATCGCTGTCGGCGCGCAGCCGTGCGCATGCCGTCCGGGCTTACCCGGTTGGCGTGCGCAAAAAGCGTCCGTTACACTCAGCTTTCGCCGACCGTGCGGTCGGGAAAACGGTCGGCAGTTCTCCTACAAGCACAATGCAGAAGAGGGAGTGCGGTTGGATGAGAAGCGCGGGACGAAGGATCGGGGCGGAAGGGGCGGCTGGCGCCGCTCGTTCGGGGGCGGACGTGCATCGGTATGCCGCGGCTTTCACGAGCCGCCCTGCGGCCGGCATGTGCGTTCCGATGCAATCTGCCGGCACGATGGTGTGTCCGGTCGTTGCGTTCGCATCCGATGTGTCGTTCGCATTCGCATGAACGCCCGTTTTTCCGATCCCGCATTGCCCGCGCGTGGAGCCGTATCAGGCCCGGCCGGCCGACCTTCCGGCGATCGTTGCGCCCGCATCGATCGCGTTTCGCGCAGCGCCGCTTTTCTCCGTTCCCTTCATCCTGACGACATTGCCGCCGCGCATCGTGGCGGCCGAACGACCGTATCGGCACGCGCCGCGGCGCGTGCATGTGCGGTATCGCCGGGGCTCGATGGCGGCGCCGGCGTGTCACGGGAAAACGAGTGTAGGCGGGGCAAGGCGAGATAGTTAAATTATTAACTTGTTTGGAGACCGGGAGCCGCCCGAGCGACCCGAGGCTTTTTCGAGCAGCGTTTGGAGACGACATAAATGAAGATGAATCGATGGATGGAAGTTCTGCTTGCCGCGGGCCTCGTGTGCGCGGCCGCCACGGCGTCGGCGCAGGTGAAGATCGGCGTGACGCTGTCGGCCACCGGCCCGGCCGCGTCGCTCGGGATTCCGGAAAAGAACACGATCGCGCTGCTGCCGAAGGAAATCGCGGGCAAGAGCGTGCAGTACATCGTGCTCGACGACGCATCCGACACGAGCCGCGCGGTGCAGAACGTGCGGAAGCTGATCGACGAGGATCACGTCGACGCGATCATCGGTTCGTCCGTCACGCCGAACTCGCTCGCGATGCTCGATCCCGTGTCGCAGGGCAAGACGCCGACGATCTCGCTCGCGGCGAGCGCGCAGATCATCTCGCCGATGGATGCGAAGCGCGCCTGGATGTTCAAGGTGCCGCAGAACGACCAGCTGATGGCCGACGCGATCGCCGGCTACATGGCGAAGCACGGCGTGAAGACGGTCGGCTTCATCGGCTTCGCCGATGCATACGGCGACAGCTGGTACAACACGTTCAACGCGGCGGCCGCGAAGAACGGCCTGAAGGTCGTGTCGAACGAGCGCTTCAACCGGACCGACGCGTCGGTGATGGGGCAGGTGCTGAAACTGATGGGCTCGAATCCCGATGCGGTGCTGATCGCCGGCTCGGGCACGCCGGCGGCGCTGCCGGCGAAGACGCTGAAGGAGCGCGGCTACAAGGGCAAGGTGTACCAGACGCACGGCGTCGCGAACAACGACTTCCTGCGTGTGTGCGGCAAGGACTGTGAAGGCGAGATCCTGCCGGCCGGCCCGGTGCTCGTGACCGACCAGCTGCCCGATTCGAATCCGGTGAAGAAACCGGCGCTCGGGTACAAGGCCGCGTACGAGAAGGCCTACGGCGCGGGCTCGCTGGCGACGTTCGGCGGCCATGCGTGGGATGCGGGGCTGCTGCTGCAGCGCGCGATTCCGGAAGCGCTGAAGAAGGGCCAGCCGGGCACCGAGGCGTTCCGCGAAGCGCTGCGCGCGTCGCTCGAAAGCGTGAAGGACCTGCCCGTGTCGCACGGCGTGATCAACATGACGCCGACCGATCACAACGGCTTCGATACGCGTGCGCGCGTGATGGTGCAGATCGTCGACGGCAAGTGGAAGCTGCAGGCCGAGTAAGCATCACGTGAAACCGGCGTGCGCGGCGCGAACGGCGCCGTGCGTGCCGTCGGCAGGGGGCGGGGCCCGACGGGTCGCGCTCGTGCCGCCTGGAACCGCCGGGGCCCGTCGCCGGGTGCCTGCGCACCGGTCTTGCCGTCCGCGCGCCCCGGCCGTTTCCGTCTTTCGTTTCTCCGCAGCATTCTCGATACACGAAACGTATGGATCTCTCGATTGCAGCGATCCTCGCGCAAGACGGCATCACGACCGGCGCCATATATGCATTGCTGTCGCTGGCGCTCGTGCTGGTATTTTCCGTCACGCGGGTGATCTTCATTCCCCAGGGCGAATTCGTCGCCTACGGTGCGCTGACGCTTGCCGCGTTGCAGGCGCAGAAATTTCCCGCCACCTGCTGGTTGCTGTTCGTGATGGGCATCGCGTGCTTCCTGCTCGAAGTCGGCGGCCTGATCCGGCATCGCGAACGGCGCCATCAGCTCGGCCGCACACTCGCGACACTCGGCAGCCGCTACATCCTGCTGCCGCTCGCGGTGTTCGCGATCACGCGCAGCTTTGCCGCGCAGCCGCTGCCGATGCTCGCGCAGATCGCGCTGACGCTTGCGATCGTCGTGCCGATGGGGCCGTTCGTCTACCGGCTCGTGTACCAGCCGATCGCCGAAGGCACGACGCTGCTGCTGCTGATCGTGTCGGTCGCCGTCCACTTCGCGATGGTCGGCCTCGGGCTCGTGATGTTCGGCGCGGAAGGCTCGCGCACCAACGGGTTCTCGGATGCGTCGCTCGCGATCGGCAGCATGACCGTGTCGGTGCAGAGCATCCTGGTCGTCGTGACGGCACTCGTGCTGATCGGCGCGCTCTACGTGTACTTCGGCCGCACGATCGCCGGCAAGGCGCTGCGCGCGACGTCGGTGAACCGGCTCGGCGCGCGGCTCGTCGGCATCGGCACGACCGAGGCAGGGCGGCTCGCGTTCACGTTCGCGGCGGGGCTCGGCGTGCTGTCCGGGATCCTCGTCGGCCCGCTGACGACGATCTACTACGACTCGGGCTTCCTGATCGGCCTGAAGGGTTTCGTCGGCGCGATCATCGGCGGCCTCGTCAGTTATCCGCTTGCTGCCGCCGGCTCGCTGCTCGTCGGCGTGCTCGAATCGTATTCGTCGTTCTGGGCGAGCGCGTACAAGGAGGTGATCGTGTTCACGCTGATCATTCCGGTGCTGCTGTGGCGGAGTTTCGCGACGCCGCACGCGGAAGAGGAAGAGGAGTGACACGATGAAGACGATGGTACGCAACAAGACCTTCTGGGTGTTTCTCGTGGTGCTGTTCGCGCTGCCGGTGCTGCCTGGTGCGCTGCAGGTGCCCGAATACTGGATCACGCTGCTGAACTACATCGGCCTCTACGCGATCGTCGCGATCGGGCTCGTGCTGCTGACGGGCGTCGGCGGGATGACGAGCTTCGGGCAGGCCGCGTTCGTCGGCATCGGCGCCTATGCGACCGCGTTCCTGACGACGCGCTACGGCGTGTCGCCGTGGCTCGCGCTGATCGTCGGCGTCGTACTGACGGCGCTCGTCGCGCTCGTGCTCGGCGCGGTCACGATGCGGCTGTCCGGCCACTTCCTGCCGCTCGGCACGATTGCGTGGGGCCTCGCGCTGTTCTACCTGTTCGGCAACCTCGAACTGCTCGGCAAGTACGACGGCATCAACGGGATTCCGGCGCTGAACCTGTTCGGCATCGAGCTTGGCAGCGGGCGCAGCCTGTATTTCCTGATCTGGGCCGTCGTGCTGGCCGCGATCGTGTCGGTGCAGAACCTGCTGAACAGCCGCCCGGGCCGTGCGATCCGCGCGCTGCGCGGCGGCGGCGTGATGGCCGAGGCGATGGGCGTGAACACCGCGTGGATGCGCGTCGTGATCTTCGTTTATGCGGCCGTGCTCGCGGCCGTGTCGGGCTTCCTGTACGCGCACCTGCAGCGCGCGGTGAACCCGACGCCGTTCGGGCTGAACCACGGGATCGAGTTCCTGTTCATGGCCGTGGTCGGCGGCGTGTCGCACGTGTGGGGCGCGGTGCTCGGCGCGGCGATCCTGACCGTGCTGCAGGACTATCTGCAGACGCTGCTGCCGAAGCTGCTCGGCTCGGAAGGCAACTTCGAGATCATCGTGTTCGGCGTGCTGATGGTGCTGCTGCTGCAGTACGCGCGCCAGGGCGTGTGGCCGTTCGTCGCGAGGCTGTTCCCGCGCGGGCCGCGCGCGCATGTGCCCGAGCACGCCGATCCGTTGCCGCAGCGCGCGAAGCCGACGGCCGGCGAGCCGCTGCTCGTCGTCGACAACGCGCGCAAGCAGTTCGGCGGGCTCGTGGCCGTCAACGACGTCAGCTTCGACGTGAAAGCGGGGCAGATCATCGGGCTGATCGGCCCGAACGGCGCCGGCAAGTCGACCACGTTCAACCTCGTGACGGGTGTGCTGAAGCCGACCGGCGGCACGATCACGTTCCGTGGCGAGCGTATCGACGGGCTCACATCGCGCCAGATCGTCCGCCGCGGCATCGGCCGCACGTTCCAGCACGTGAAGCTGTTGCCGGCGATGACGGTGCTCGAGAACGTCGCGATCGGTGCGCACCTGCGTGGCCGTACGGGCGTGTGGCGCAGCGTCGCGCGGCTCAATGCCCATGAGGAAGCGCAGTTGCTGGCTGAGGCCGCACGCCAGATCCGCCGCGTCGGGCTTGAAAAACACATGTACGACGAAGCGGGCAGTCTTGCGCTGGGGCAGCAGCGGATTCTGGAAATCGCGCGGGCGCTGTGCTGCGATCCGACGCTGCTGCTGCTCGACGAGCCGGCCGCCGGGCTGCGTTACCAGGAGAAGCAGCAACTCGCCGATCTGTTGCGGCGGCTGAAGGCGGAAGGCATGAGCGTGTTGCTCGTGGAACACGACATGGATTTCGTGATGAATCTCACCGATCGTTTGGTGGTGATGGAGTTCGGCACGCGGATCGCGGAAGGACTGCCGCAGGACGTGCAGCAGGATCCGGCGGTGCTGGAAGCGTATCTGGGCGGGGTGGAGTGATGACGGACACGACGATGCCGATTCTCGAAGTGCGCGGGCTGGCGGTCCGGTACGGGAAGGTGGAGGCGCTGCACGGCGCGGCGATCAAGGTTGGCGCGGGGCAGATCGTCAGCGTGATCGGCCCGAACGGCGCCGGCAAATCGACGCTGCTGAACGCGATCATGGGCGCGCTGCCGGTGACCGGGCATGCATCGGGTGCGATCGTGTACCGCGGTCATGACGTCGGTGCATTGCCGGTCGAGCAGCGCGTCGCACGCGGGATGTGCCTCGTACCGGAGAAGCGTGAGCTGTTCAGCACGATGACGGTCGAAGACAACCTCGTATTGGGCGCGTATCGGCGCAAGCAGGCCGGTGAAGCGAACTTTCTCGACCAGCTCGATCATGTGTTCGCCCTGTTTCCGCGGCTGAAGGAGCGCCGCAAGCAGGCGGCCGGCACGCTCTCCGGCGGCGAGCGGCAGATGCTTGCGGTTGGGCGCGCGCTGATGGGCAAGCCCGATCTGCTGATGCTCGACGAGCCCAGCCTCGGGCTGGCGCCGCTGATCGTGAAGGAGATTTTTCATATCATCAGCGCGTTGCGCGGTACGGGCGTGGCGACGCTGCTGATCGAGCAGAATGCACGGGCTGCCCTGCAGATCTCCGATTACGGGTATGTGCTGGAGACAGGCGAATTTGCGCTGGAAGGGCCGGCGGCCGACCTCGCGCAGAATCCGCGCGTGATCGAGACGTACCTCGGGTTGGCGAAGAAAACGGCCTGATCGGTGGCGTGGTGGGCGGGAAACGGGCGGCGTGTTTCACGTGAAACACGCCGTTTTTGTTTTTGGGTGAGATGCGACCCCGGCACACGACGGCTAGTAACCGGGGGATAAGTGCCGCGGAAACAGTCGGAAGCTCTGTGCGAGCGGATGACGATCCGGAGCATCGTTCGCGGGTGGCTGCCGCCTGTTCCACACACTGGGGATGTTGTGCCGGGTCACAGGGGATAAGTGTCGGGCGAACCGACCGAAATTCTGTGAGGGAGAGGGTGGGCGCGGTCGCACAGGGTGTTCCGTCCAGATTGCCGTGCGGGGCACAGGTATCGAACGGGTTTGTGTTCCACGTGAAATTTCCCGGCAAGCGAATTTTTTGCACAAGCGTAACGATGTGCTGCCGGCGGGCCGGAAGCGTTGCCGGAGCGGGCTCTGCGCCACGGATTCGGCGTCCGAGCACAGAAAAATCGCCGAAATGCACAGACCCTACCATTCGGACGGCCTTCGGGTGAAAAGCGAACCCGCTATAATTCGGCCCATACATTTCTCAGATAGGTTCGTGCGCCGTCCTGCGTACGGAATCCACCATGCTTTTTCCCACAGAATTTGACGTCATCGTCGTCGGTGGCGGTCATGCCGGCACGGAAGCCGCGCTGGCGTCCGCCCGCATGGGCGCAAAGACATTACTGCTGACCCACAACATCGAAACGCTTGGGCAGATGAGCTGCAATCCGTCGATCGGCGGCATTGGCAAGGGCCATCTGGTCAAGGAAGTCGATGCGCTGGGCGGCGCAATGGCAGCCGCGACCGACGAGAGCGGTATTCAGTTCCGGATCCTCAATTCGTCGAAGGGGCCGGCCGTGCGCGCGACGCGTGCGCAGGCCGATCGCATCCTGTACAAGGCCGCGATTCGCCACCGGCTCGAGAATCAGCCGAACCTGTGGCTGTTCCAGCAGGCCGTCGACGACCTGATGGTCGAAGGCGACCGCGTGGTGGGCGCCGTCACGCAGATCGGCATCCGCTTCCGTGCGCGTGCGGTCGTGCTGACCGCCGGTACGTTCCTCGACGGCAAGATTCACGTCGGCCTGAACAACTATACGGGTGGCCGCGCGGGCGATCCGGCGGCCGTGTCGCTGTCGTCGCGCCTGAAGGAGCTGAAGCTGCCGCAGGGCCGCCTGAAGACCGGTACGCCGCCGCGTATCGATGGTCGCTCGATCGACTTCTCGCAGCTGGATGAACAGCCGGGTGATCTCGATCCGATCCCCGTTTTCTCGTTCCTGGGCCGTGCGGAGCAGCATCCGCGGCAACTGCCGTGCTGGGTCACGCATACGAACGAGCGCACGCACGACATCATTCGTGGTGGCCTCGACCGTTCGCCTATGTATACAGGCGTGATCGAAGGCGTCGGGCCGCGCTATTGCCCGTCGATCGAGGACAAGATTCACCGTTTCGCTTCTAAGGAATCGCACCAGATCTTCCTGGAGCCGGAAGGGCTGACGACCAACGAGTTCTACCCGAACGGGATCTCGACGAGCCTGCCGTTCGACGTCCAGCTCGAGCTCGTGCACTCGATGCGCGGCCTTGAGAACGCGCATATCCTGCGCCCCGGCTACGCGATCGAGTACGACTACTTCGACCCGCGTGCGCTGAAGGCGTCGCTCGAAACGAAGGCGATCAACGGGCTGTTCTTTGCGGGACAGATCAACGGGACGACGGGCTATGAAGAAGCGGCCGCGCAGGGGCTGCTGGCCGGTCTCAACGCCGGCCGCTACGTGCAGGAGAAGGACGCATGGTGCCCGCGCCGTGACCAGGCCTATCTTGGCGTGCTGGTCGACGATCTCGTGACGCGCGGGGTGGCCGAGCCGTACCGGATGTTCACGAGCCGCGCCGAGTATCGCCTCAGCCTGCGTGAAGACAATGCCGACATGCGCTTGACCGAGATCGGCCGCGAATTGGGGCTCGTCGACGACGCGCGCTGGGATGCATTCAGCCGGAAGCGCGACGCTGTTTCACGTGAAACCGAACGCCTGAAGTCGACGTGGGTCACGCCGAAGACGTTGCCGCCGGAAGAGGCGACCGCGCTCCTCGGCAAGGCGATCGACCACGAATACAGCCTCGCCGAACTGCTGCGCCGTCCGGGTATCAGCTACGACGGTGTGTGCGGACTGAAGGGCGGCGAGTGCGGCCCCGCAGAGCCGCTGGCCGACGATCCGGTGCTGCTCGAGCAGATCAAGGAGCAGGTCGAGATCGGCATCAAGTATCAGGGCTACATCGAGCGGCAGGCATCGGAAATCGAACGCAACGATGCGAACGAGAACACGCGTCTGCCCGACGGTATCGATTACCGCGAAGTCCGCGGCCTGTCGTTCGAGGTGAGCCAGAAGCTCAACGAGTTCCGGCCGGAAACGATCGGGCAGGCGTCGCGCATCTCGGGTGTCACGCCGGCGGCAATCTCGCTGCTGATGGTGCACCTGAAGCGTCGCGGCCTGGGCCGTCGGAATGGCGCGGCCGAAGCGGCAGCGGAGCAGGGGGACGGCGCCGTCCCGACGCAACAATGACGGCGCGTCGCGCGCCGGCGGTTAATCGGGACGTACTGGAACAGATGCTCGTCGAAGGCACGACGGCGCTCGGCCTCACGCTGACGGATGCACAGCGCAACCAGCTGCTCGACTACGTCGCGCTGCTCGGCAAGTGGAACGCGGTCTACAACCTGACCGCGATCCGCGACCCGAAGCAGATGCTGATCCAGCACATCCTCGATTCGCTTTCCATCGTTCCGCATCTGCGTGGCCGTGCATCGGCCCGCGTGCTCGACGTCGGTTCGGGCGGCGGGTTGCCCGGTATCGTGCTGGCGATCGTCGAGCCGGATTGGCAGATCACGCTGAACGATATCGTGCAGAAGAAGTCTGCATTCCAGACCCAGATGCGTGCGGAGCTGAAGCTCGCGAACCTGTCGGTGGTCACGGGGCGGGTCGAATCGCTGCAGCCGGGTGTCGAAGTGCCGGAAAAATTCGACATGATCGTCTCCCGCGCTTTCGCGGACCTGTCCGACTTCGTTAAACTTGCTCGTCACCTGGTTGCGCCGGGCGGATCGATCTGGGCAATGAAGGGTGTTCATCCGGACGACGAGATTGCGCGGTTGCCGGAAGGCAGCCGCGTGAAGCAGACGATACGGCTGGCGGTGCCGCTGCTCGATGCCGAACGGCATCTGATCGAAGTGGCCGTCGACGAAGCGAATTGAAGGGCCGGCGCGCGATGGCGCGCCGTTTGTTTGAAGGTAAAGGGAACACACCAACGATGGCAAAGATCTTCTGCGTTGCGAACCAGAAGGGGGGCGTCGGCAAGACGACGACATCGGTCAATCTCGCCGCAAGCCTTGCAGCGCAGGAGCAACGAGTCCTGCTGATCGATCTCGACCCGCAGGGTAACGCGACGATGGGCAGCGGGATCGACAAGGCTGCTTGCGAAGCGACCGTGTACGAGGTGCTGGTCGACGGCGTGTCGGTGACCGACGCGCGCATCCGGCCGGACGGCGTCACCTACGACGTGCTGCCCGCGAACCGCGAACTGTCCGGTGCCGAGATCGAACTGATCAGCATCGACAACCGCGAGCGTCGGCTGAAGGCCGCGCTCGAGCAGGTGGCCGACGACTACGATTTCGTGCTGATCGATTGCCCGCCGACGCTGTCGCTGCTGACGCTGAACGGCTTGTGCGCGGCGCATGGCGTCGTGATCCCCATGCAGTGCGAGTACTTCGCACTGGAGGGGTTGTCGGACCTCGTCAACACGATCAAGCAGGTTCACGCGAACATGAACCGCGACCTGAAGATCATCGGCTTGCTGCGTGTGATGTTCGATCCGCGCATCACGCTGCAGCAGCAAGTCTCCGATCAACTGAAAGCGCACTTCGGCGACAAGGTGTTCGACGCGGTGATTCCGCGCAACGTGCGCCTGGCGGAAGCGCCGAGTTACGGGCTGCCGGGCGTCGTGTTCGACCGCAGCTCGCGCGGTGCGCAAGCGTATCTCCAGTTCGGTGCCGAGATGATCGACCGCGTTCGCGCGTTCGAGGTGTCGTGATCCGGACATGAGCGAAGCGAGGAAGAAAGACATGAACGCGGTACCAAAGAAGAAGGGCTTGGGACGTGGCCTCGAAGCGCTGCTCGGCGGCAGTGCCGATATCACCGAAGCGGTGAAGATCGAAGGGGCACCGAACACGCTCGCGCTCGGCAAGCTGCAGGCCGGCAAGTACCAGCCGCGGACGCGGATGGACGAAGGCAGCCTGCAGGAGCTCGCGGCGAGCATTCGCGCACAGGGCGTGATGCAGCCGATCCTGGTACGGCCCATTTCATCAGACAAATATGAGATCATCGCGGGCGAGCGCCGTTTCCGCGCGGCGCGCCTGGCGGGCCTTGATGAAGTGCCGGTGCTCGTGAAGGATGTGTCCGACCAGGCCGCCGCGGCGATGGCGCTGATCGAGAACATCCAGCGCGAGGATCTGAACCCGCTTGAAGAGGCGCACGGTATCCAGCGCCTGCTCGACGAGTTCGGTTTCACGCACGAACAGGCGGCCGAATCGGTCGGCCGTTCGCGCAGTGCGGTGTCGAACCTGCTGCGCCTGCTGAACCTGGCTTCGCCGGTGCAGACGATGCTGCTGGCCGGTGATCTCGACATGGGGCATGCGCGCGCGCTGCTCGCCGTCGATGCGGCCACGCAGATCACGCTCGCTCATCAGGTCGTCAACAAGCGCATGTCGGTGCGGGAGACCGAGAAACTCGTCTCGCACACGACGAAGGAAGCGCCGGCCGTGAAGGCGCGCGCGAAGGACGACGGCGGCCGCGATACGCGCCGTCTCGAGGAGGAGTTGTCCGACCTGCTCGCGTCGACGGTGAAGATCAAGCTCGGCCGCCGCGGGCGAGGGCAGGTCACGATCGACTTCGGCAACCTCGACGCGCTCGAGGGCATTCTCGTGCGGCTGCGCGGTAACGTCGCGACCGAAGAGTAACGCGGTGCCGATGGAGAAGACGGGCGCGCCGACGCCGCGCCGGTGGTTGGGATGGCTTGCGCAGGAGCCGGTGCTGTCGGTTCTTGTCCTTGGCCTGATCGTGCTGCAATGGGTGCGTCCGCAACCATTTTCCGTGTTGGCCGGTCGTGTCGACTGGCAGACGGTCGCGACGCTGGCGGGCCTGCTGATGCTGACCAAGGCGCTCGAGTTGTCCGGCTGCCTGATGTGGCTCGCACACCGCATCGTGCATCACGTGCATTCCGAACGCGGGCTCGCGTTGTTGCTCGTGGGGTTCGCCGCGTTGTTGTCGATGTGGCTCACCAACGACGTCGCGCTGTTCGTCGTCGTGCCTTTGATGGTCTCGTTGCGTGCGCTGACGCCACTGCCGTTCCGGCGGCTCGTGATCGTCGTCGCGCTGGCGGTCAACGCGGGGTCCGTCGCGACGCCGCTCGGCAATCCCCAGAATCTTTTCCTGTGGCAATTGAGCGGCGTGTCGTTCGGCCGCTTCGTCGTCACGCTCGGGCCGCTCGCGATCGCGCTGATGGCGCTGCTGCTCGTGCTGACCGCATGCGCGTTTCGCGCAAAGCCGCTCGACTTGTCCGGTGATGCCACTGCGCTGCCCGTGCAACGCATGCACGCGCTGATCGCGGCGGTGCTGTTCGCCGCGTTCGTGCTGCTCGCCGATGCGCATCATCCGCTGCCTGGTCTCGTCGGTGTCGCCATCGTGCTGCTTGCCGTCAAACGCGACGCAGTCCTGAAGATCGACTGGCTGCTGCTGCTGATCTTCGTACTGATGTTCGTCGTGCTGCGTACCGCGGCTGCGCTGCCCGTCGTGCACGACACGATTGCGAACGCGCAGCTCGATTCGCCGCTGCGCGTCTACGCGGCCGGCGCGCTGTTGTCACAGGTCATCAGCAATGTACCGGCCGCGATCCTGTTGTCGGAATTCACGCATGACTGGCGTGCGCTCGCGTTCGGCGTATCGGTCGGCGGCTTCGGCTTCGCGATCGGCTCGCTTGCGAACCTGATCGCGGTGCGTCTCGCGAAGGAGCCGCGCATGTGGCTGCCGTTCCATCTGGTCTCGATTCCGTTCGCACTCGCCAGCGCGGCGGTCGGCGCGTGGCTGCTCGTTCATGGTTGAGTGACGCGGCTGCGCGCGGCACAGCCGTGCGATTCGGGTGGCGGGGCGGGTGCACAGTATTCGCGCTGGTTGCGGGGCTGTTGATAAGTCCGGCAATTCACAGTCGATTGCCTGTGGTGGCATGACAACTGATTGGATGATCCGACGCGTCGACGTCGGCCCCGATTTCGTGCATCCGGTGCTGCTGGGTGGTCACAGGGTTTTGCCTGTCCGCTGCGTCGTGCCGGGCGCGAGCCCGGGGCCGCGTCACGGCGTGGATTCTGGACGGCGTTCGTGCCGTCCCGCCGGCACCCGCATCGGGCCTCGTTTCCTTGCCATTTCCTCGTCGCCGGGTTTTTTCGAGCAAGAAATACCGGTGCAAAAAAGCGACCTTACAACTGTCATCGTACGTCGTCGAATCGCGTGTTTTTTCACATGATGAGGCGTCGTTTTACGCAGGTTTTTGTCGCGTCTAAAGCCTTGAATCACTTGCAACTATCGCTTACAATCGCCCGGATTTGTTAGCTAGGCACCCCTGAAAGCTTTCAGAAAGCTTGGGGCCGGGTTCAAGGATTTTGCGGAAGATTGCGATGGCGGGTCAGGCGCCGGACGACAGGCACGATGATCAGCGCACGCAACGCACCGCTTCGGCGGCCGGCGAGCGGCGCGAATCCGACGATGACTGGGATGCCGAGCAGCAAGATAACAACATCGTTCCGCTCACGCGGGCAGAAGCCGAAAAGCTGTTCGGCCCGAACGTGAGCAAGCCCTCGCGCGTGACCCCCTATAAGGTGGTATTCGCGCAAGTGGTTCTGTCCCTGGTTGCAACGCTGGCGTGGTGGCTGTTTTCGAAGTCGCCGGGCGCCGCTGCGCAATCCGCGTTTCTGGGCGGAGCGATCGGCTGGGTGCCAAGTGCGGTATTCGTGGCACGACTGAAGGCAGGTGGTTCGGCCACCGTGATGAGCTGGGTGATGGGCGAAGCCCTGAAGCTCGCTCTGACGATCGGGATGTTCACTGCAGTGGCGTTCGGCTGGGCCGGCGTGCACTGGGTGCCGTTCCTCGTCACGTACCTCGTCGTGCTGAAGACGTACTGGATCGCGCTGGCCTGGCGGTAAGGAACAAGCAGCGTGCGGTTTCGACAACGAACCGCACCGGCCCGTTCCCGCAATAGCGTGTTGCGGAACGGGCAAAACGATTTTCGACAATTTGGGTGGCATTAACGATATGGCAGCTAGCGAAGGCACGCGCGGTCCGGATCCGTCCGAGTACATTGCGCACCACTTGCAGAATTTCTCCACCTCGCATCAGACGTCGATTTTCGACATCCACGTCTGGAATCTCGACACGCTGTTCTGGTCGATCGTTTGCGGCATCGTGACGATCGTCTTGCTGCGTCTGGCTGCCCGCAAGGCGACGTCGGGCGTGCCGGGCCGTTTCCAGTGCGCGATCGAGATGCTCGTCGAGATGGTCGAAGACCAATCGAAGGCCATCGTTCACGGCAATCGTACCTTCATCGCTCCGCTCGCGCTCACGGTGTTCGTGTGGGTCGCGCTGATGAACTCCCTCGACTTCCTCCCGGTCGACCTGCCGGGCCGCGTGATCGGCCTGCTCGGTCTGTCGGACGTGATTTCCCACCATCGCATCGTCCCGACGGCCGACCTGAACGGCACGCTCGGCATCGCGCTCGGCGTGTTCGTCCTGATGATCTACTACAGCATCAAGATCAAGGGCGCGGGCGGCTTTGTGCATGAGCTGCTGTCGGCACCGTTCGGCGCCCACCCGCTGCTGTGGATCCCTAACCTCGCGCTCAACATCGTCGAATATCTCGCCAAGACCGTCTCCCTCGGTATGCGGCTGTTCGGCAACATGTACGCGGGTGAGCTGTTGTTCCTGTTGATCGCCCTGCTCGGCAGCATGTGGAGCTTCGGTGGCGACGCAACGTTCCTCGGCTTCGTTGGCCACGTGATCGCGGGCAGCGTCTGGGCAATCTTCCACATCCTGATTGTTCTGTTGCAGGCATTCATTTTCATGATGCTGACGCTGGTGTATCTCGGCCAGGCGCACGACAAGCACTAAGCGCGGCGTGCAAAAAAGAGTTTCCGTTTTAGTTTTTTAAATCTCAGTTCCAAGTCTTTTCACAAAGGAGTGATCATGCAAGCTTACATCGCCAACATCCAGGGTCTGACCGCCATCGGTATCGGCATCATCATCGGCCTGGGTGCAATCGGCGCCTGTATCGGTATCGCGCTGATGGGTGGTAAGTACATCGAAGCCTGCGCACGTCAGCCGGAACTCATCAACCCGCTGCAAACGAAGATGTTCCTGCTGGCTGGTCTGATCGACGCGGCATTCCTGATCGGCGTGGGTGTTGCAATGCTGTTCGCGTTCGCGAACCCGCTCCTGTCGAAGCTCGTCGCAGGCTAAGGTTCCTCGGAAATATGCGTCCGGCGTGAGCCGGCGCAGGGCGGAACGGAGACTTGGGGCGCTGATCGAATGCAACTCGATGAGCGCCTTACCGTTTCATTTTTCCGGAATAGCAGATAAGGAAACACCGTGAATCTCAACGCAACTCTGTTTGCGCAAATGGTCGTGTTCCTGGTCCTCGCGTGGTTCACGATGAAGTTCGTGTGGCCGCCGTTGATCAACGCCCTCGACGAACGTTCGAAGAAGATCGCCGACGGCCTCGCCGCCGCCGAGAAGGGCAAGGCAGAACTCGACGCAGCGCACAAGCGCGTGGACCAGGAACTCGCGCAGGCCCGCAATGACGGCCAGCAGCGCATCGCCGACGCTGAAAAGCGTGCCCAGGCGGTCGCCGAGGAAATCAAGGCCAACGCCCAGGCTGAAGCCGCCCGCATCGTCGCCCAGGCGAAGGCGGAAGCAGAACAGCAAATCGTGAAGGCGCGCGAAGCGCTGCGTGGCGAAGTCGCTACGCTGGCCGTGAAGGGCGCCGAGCAGATCCTGAAGCGCGAAGTCGATCAAACGGCCCACGCCCAACTGCTGAATCAACTGAAAGCCGAGCTCTGATCATGGCCGAACTTGCAACCATCGCCCGCCCTTACGCAGAAGCGCTGTTCCGCGTGGCCGAGGGCGGTGACATCGCCGCCTGGTCCACGCTCGTGCAAGAGCTGGCCCAGGTTGCGCGTCTGCCGGAAGTGCTGTCGGTCGCGTCGAGCCCGAAGGTGACGCGCACGCAAGTAGCCGAGTTGCTGCTTGCTGCTGCGAAGTCGCCGCTCGCGGCCGGCGCCGAAGCGAAGAACTTCGTGCAGATGCTGGTCGACAATCATCGCATCGCGCTGCTGCCGGAAATTGCCGAGCAGTTCGAGGCGCTCAAGAACGAACGTGAAGGTGCAGCCGACGCCGAGATCGTGAGCGCGTTCCCGCTGAACGGCGCGGATCTCGACAGTCTCGTCTCGGGCCTCGAACGCAAGTTCAAGCGCAAGCTGAAACCGACGGTCGAAGTCGATTCGTCGCTGATCGGCGGCGTGCGCGTGACGGTCGGCGACGAAGTGCTCGACACCTCGGTTCGCGCGCGCCTCGCATCGATGCAGGCTGCCTTGACCGCCTGAGCGCCACGCCGGCACGCAACAGAATTGACTATCAGGAGCGAATAATGCAACTCAATCCCTCTGAGATCAGCGAGCTGATCAAGAGCCGGATCCAGGGCCTTGAAGCGAGCGCAGACGTTCGCAACCAGGGCACCGTGATCTCCGTGACCGACGGTATCGTGCGTATCCACGGCCTGTCGGACGTGATGCAGGGCGAAATGCTCGAATTTCCGGGCAACACGTTCGGCCTCGCGCTGAACCTCGAGCGCGACTCGGTCGGCGCGGTGATTCTCGGCGAATACGAACACATCTCGGAAGGCGACATCGTCAAGACGACGGGCCGCATTCTCGAAGTCCCGGTTGGCCCGGAACTCGTCGGCCGCGTGGTCGATGCGCTCGGCAACCCGATCGACGGCAAGGGCCCGGTCAACGCGAAGCTGACCGACGCGATCGAAAAGATCGCCCCGGGCGTGATCTGGCGTAAGTCGGTGTCGCAGCCGGTGCAGACGGGCATCAAGTCGATCGACGCGATGGTGCCGATCGGCCGTGGCCAGCGTGAGCTGATCATCGGCGACCGTCAGTGCGGCAAGACCGCGGTGGCGCTCGACGCGATCATCAACCAGAAGGGCAAGGACCTGATCTGTATCTACGTCGCGATCGGCCAGAAGGCTTCGTCGATCATGAACGTGGTTCGCAAGCTCGAAGAAACGGGCGCGATGGAATACACGATCGTCGTCGCCGCTTCGGCTTCGGATTCGGCAGCGATGCAGTACCTCGCACCGTACGCCGGCTGCACGATGGGCGAATACTTCCGCGATCGCGGCCAGGACGCGCTGATCATCTATGACGACTTGACCAAGCAGGCTTGGGCATACCGTCAGATCTCGCTGCTGCTGCGCCGCCCGCCGGGCCGTGAAGCGTACCCGGGTGACGTGTTCTATCTGCACTCGCGTCTGCTCGAGCGTGCGGCTCGCGTGTCGGAAGAGTACGTCGAGAAGTTCACGAACGGCGAAGTGAAGGGCAAGAGCGGCTCGCTGACGGCACTGCCGGTCATCGAAACGCAGGCTGGCGACGTGACCGCGTTCGTTCCGACGAACGTGATCTCGATTACCGACGGCCAGATCTTCCTGGAAACCGACCTGTTCAACGCAGGCATCCGCCCGGCAATCAACGCCGGCGTGTCGGTGTCGCGCGTCGGTGGCGCCGCTCAGACGAAGGTCGTGAAGAAGCTGTCGGGCGGTATCCGTACCGACCTCGCGCAGTACCGTGAACTGGCGGCATTCGCGCAGTTCGCATCGGACCTCGACGAAGCGACCCGCAAGCAGCTCGAGCGCGGCCGCCGCGTGACGGAACTGCTGAAGCAGCCGCAGTACCAGCCGCTGCAGGTCTGGGAACTGGCCGTGTCGCTGTACGCCGCGAACAACGGCTACCTCGACGACCTCGACGTAAAGCAAGTGCTGTCGTTCGAGAAGGGCCTGCGCGAAAACCTGAAGACCAGCCACGCTGACCTCATCAAGCGCATCGAAGACACCAAGGATCTCTCGAAGGACGACGAAGGCGCACTGCGCTCGGCGATCGAATCCTTCAAGAAGTCCGGTGCCTATTGATCCGCGAGTGACACACTGAGGCCGCGCGGGTGCTGATGCGCCCGCGCCGCTTCGGTGAGCGATGCATGAGCCCCGAGTAAAGCGCTAAAGCGCTAACTCGGGGCGCAAAGGAGCAAGCTATGGCTGGAATGAAGGAAATTCGCGGGAAGATCAAGAGCGTGCAGAACACGCGCAAGATCACGAAGGCGATGGAGATGGTGGCCGCATCGAAGATGCGTCGCGCGCAGGAACGCATGCGCGCCGCTCGTCCTTATGCGGACAAGGTCCGTGCCATCGCCGCGCACATGAGCCGTGCGAACCCGGAGTACCGTCACCCGTTCATGGTGGCGAACGAAGGTGCGAACACGGCCGGCATCATTCTCGTTACGACGGACAAGGGTCTGTGCGGCGGTCTGAACACCAACGTGCTGCGTGCGACGGTTCAGAAGTTCAAGGAGCTGGAAGAGAAGGGCCAGAAGGTCGAAGCTACCGCGATCGGTAGCAAGGGCCTCGGGTTCCTGAACCGCTTCGGCGCGAAGGTGATGTCGCAGGTCGTGCACCTCGGCGACACCCCGCATCTGGACAAGCTGATCGGCGCCGTGAAGACGCAGCTCGATCTGTACTCGGAAGGCAAGCTGTCGGCGGTTTATATCGCTTACACGCGCTTCGTCAACACGATGAAGCAGGAAGCCGTGATCGAGCAGTTGCTGCCGCTGTCGTCGGAACACTTCGAAGCCGATGACGGTACGCCGGCCACGTCGTGGGACTACATCTACGAGCCGGACGCGCAGGCAGTCGTCGACGAACTGCTCGTGCGTTACGTCGAGGCGCTGGTGTACCAGGCCGTCGCGGAAAACATGGCGTCCGAGCAATCGGCGCGCATGGTCGCGATGAAGGCCGCGTCCGACAACGCGAAGACGGTGATCAGCGAACTGCAGCTCGTATACAACAAGAGCCGCCAGGCCGCGATCACGAAAGAACTGTCGGAGATCGTCGGCGGCGCAGCCGCTGTTTAAGCGCGCGCCACGGACGACAACTGCGCCTTTGCGCGAGTAAAGAATCAGGTATTTAAAGGAAAAGCGATGAGTACTGCTGCTTTGGTAGAAGGCAAGATCGTACAGTGCATCGGCGCCGTTATCGACGTGGAATTCCCGCGCGACAGCATGCCGAAGATCTACGACGCGCTCATTCTCGATGGCTCGGAACTGACGCTCGAAGTCCAGCAACAGCTGGGCGACGGCGTGGTCCGTACCATTTGTCTGGGTGCATCCGACGGCCTGCGCCGCGGCCTGACCGTGAAGAACACGAGCAAGCCGATTTCGGTGCCGGTCGGCAAGCCGACCCTCGGTCGTATCATGGACGTCCTCGGCCGTCCGATCGACGAAGCCGGCCCGATCGAAAGCGAACATACGCGTTCGATCCACCAGAAGGCTCCGGCGTTCGACGAACTGTCGCCGTCGACCGAACTGCTCGAAACGGGTATCAAGGTTATCGACCTGATCTGCCCGTTCGCAAAGGGCGGCAAGGTCGGCCTGTTCGGCGGTGCTGGCGTGGGCAAGACCGTCAACATGATGGAGCTCATCAACAACATCGCGAAGGAACACGGCGGTTACTCCGTGTTCGCGGGCGTGGGCGAGCGTACCCGTGAAGGGAACGACTTCTACCACGAAATGAAGGACTCGAACGTTCTCGACAAGGTCGCGCTGGTGTACGGCCAGATGAACGAGCCGCCGGGCAACCGTCTGCGCGTCGCGCTGACCGGCCTGACGATGGCCGAGCACTTCCGTGACGAAGGCCTCGACGTGCTGTTCTTCGTCGACAACATCTACCGTTTCACGCTGGCCGGTACCGAAGTGTCGGCACTGCTCGGCCGTATGCCGTCGGCAGTGGGCTATCAGCCGACGCTGGCTGAAGAAATGGGCAAGCTGCAAGAGCGCATCACGTCGACCAAGAAGGGCTCGATTACGTCGGTCCAGGCCGTGTACGTCCCTGCGGACGACTTGACCGACCCGTCGCCGGCCACGACCTTCGGCCACCTGGACGCAACCGTCGTTCTGTCGCGTGACATCGCTTCGCTGGGTATCTACCCGGCGGTCGACCCGCTCGACTCGACGTCGCGCCAGATCGACCCGAACGTGATCGGTGAAGAGCACTACTCGATCACCCGTCGCGTTCAGCAGACGCTGCAGCGCTACAAGGAACTGCGCGACATCATCGCGATTCTGGGCATGGACGAACTGTCGCCGGAAGACAAGCTGTCGGTCGCACGTGCGCGTAAGATCCAGCGTTTCCTGTCGCAGCCGTTCCACGTCGCTGAAGTGTTCACGGGCTCGCCGGGCAAGTACGTGCCGCTGAAGGAAACGATCCGTGGCTTCAAGATGATCGTCGACGGCGAGTGCGACCACCTGCCGGAACAGGCGTTCTACATGGTCGGCACGATCGACGAAGCCTTCGAAAAGGCCAAGAAGATCTCGTAAGGGTCAGGCGTAACGCAGCGGGCGCCGCTACGTCCGTGAGGGATACCTTGATGGTATCCGTTCGCGGACAGGCGCTCACGTAATACGCTCAACCCGCCGTGCATGGGATCGGAGCCGGCGCTGAAGCGCTCGTTCCGATCGACAGGAGTCGATATGGCAACCATCAAAGTAGACGTCGTCAGCGCGGAAGAGCAGATCTTCTCGGGCGAGGCGAAATTCGTCGCGCTGCCGGGCGAAACGGGTGAGCTGGGCATTCTGCCGGGTCACACGCCGCTGATCACGCGGATTCGTCCGGGTGCGGTGCGCATCGAAGTCGAGGGCGGCAACGACGAATTCGTGTTCGTCGCGGGCGGCATTCTCGAAGTGCAGCCGGGTGCCGTGACGGTGCTCGCCGACACCGCGATCCGCGGCAAGGACCTCGACGCGGCGAAAGCCGAGGAAGCACGCAAGCGTGCCGAGGAAACGCTGCAGAACGCGAAGTCGGATCTCGACCTCGCGAAGGCGCAATCCGAGCTCGCGACCGCGATGGCGCAGCTCGAAGCGATCCAGCGTCTGGCGAAGATCCGCAGCCGGCACTGAGCCGCGCCGCGTATCCCGCGAAAGAAAGCAGCCTTCGGGCTGCTTTTTTTTCGTCCGTCGTTTCATCTGTTTTTACGGGTCGGATCATACCGTCCGGTCGTGCTATTTCACCCGTCCGTCGCGATTCGATGTCAGAGTGTCGTCAGCCGCGCACGGCATCATCCGCTCAGAGGCTATCCGTCGCGACGGCGGCGGAGCAGACACGCGTGAGCCGCATGTCGGGCCGGTCAGACAAAAACGGACGGAGACATTCATGGCAGCAGACCTTGGCGTGGGGGCGCTGATCGCGCCCGAAAACGGATTGTCGTACGTGCGCGGCACGACCGACGTGCCGCTCTCCGAAGCGACGATCGGGCGGTTCCTGCTCGACACGGCCGGCCGCTTTCCCGATCGTCCGGCCGTCGTGTTCCGCGAGCAGCAGGTGCGCTGGACCTGGCGCGAGTTCGCGAACGAGGTTGACGTGCTGGCGGCCGGGCTCGCCTCGCTCGGCATCGTGAAGGGCGATCGCGTCGGCATCTGGTCGCCGAACCGCAGCGAATGGCTGCTCACGCAGTTCGCGACCGCGCGGATCGGCGCGGTGCTCGTCAACATCAATCCTGCCTACCGGCTCGCGGAGCTCGAATACGCGCTGAACAAGGTCGGCTGTAAAGCCGTGATCGCCGCCGAGCGCTTCAAGACGTCCGCGTACGTCGAGATGCTGCAGACCATCGCGCCGGAGCTCGCGACCGCGACGCCGGGCAACCTGCATGCGGCGCGCGTGCCGAGCCTGCGCACGGTCGTGTCGATGGGCGACGTCGCGCCGGCCGGCATGTTCCGCTTCGCGGACGTGATGGCGCGCGGCCGCCAGGCCGTCGATCCCGCGCTGCTCGATGCGATCGGCGCGACGCTCTCGGCCCATGATCCGATCAACATCCAGTTCACGAGCGGCACGACGGGCAGCCCGAAGGGCGCGACGCTCACGCATCGCAACGTCGTCAACAACGGGCGCTCGATCGCGACCGCGATGCGGTTCACCGAGCAGGACACACTGTGCATCCCGGTGCCGCTGTATCACTGCTTCGGGATGGTGCTCGCGGTGCTCGCGTGCGTGTCGAAGGGGGCGGCGATGGTGTTCCCGGGCGAAGCGTTCGACCCGGTCGCGACGCTCGCGGCGGTGGCCGAAGAGCGCTGCACCGCGCTGCACGGCGTGCCGACGATGTTCATCGAGGAGCTCGATCATCCGGCGTTCGCGCAATTCGACCTGTCGACGCTGCGCACCGGGATCATGGCCGGCTCGCCGTGCCCGATCGAGACGATGAAGCGCGTCGTGTCGCAGATGCACCTGTCCGAAATCACGATCGCATACGGGATGACGGAGACGAGCCCCGTGTCGTTCCAGAGCTCGACCGATGATCCGCTCGAGAAGCGCACGACGACGGTCGGCCGCATCCAGCCGCACCTGGAAGTGAAGATCGTCGATCCGAGTGGCGATATCGTGCCGGTCGGCGCAACGGGCGAGCTGTGCACCAAGGGCTATTCGGTGATGCTCGGCTACTGGGACGACGACACGAAGACGCGCGAGGTGCTCGTGGACGGCTGGATGCATACGGGCGACCTCGCGACGCTCGACGCGGACGGTTACTGCAACATCGTCGGCCGGTTGAAGGACATGGTGATTCGCGGCGGCGAGAACGTCTACCCGCGCGAGATCGAGGAATTCCTGTTTCGGCATCCGAAGATTCAGAGCGCGCAGGTATTCGGTGTACCCGATGCGAAGTACGGCGAGGAGCTGTGCGCGTGGATCGTGCTGCGCGCGGACGAGCAGATGACCGAGGACGACGTGCGTGCGTTCTGCAACGGGCAGATCGCGCACTACAAGATCCCGCGCTACATCCGCTTCGTCGACGAGCTGCCGATGACGGTGACGGGCAAGGTGCAGAAGTTCGTGATGCGCGACCGGATGATCGAGGAACTGAAGCTCGACGAGCAGAAGACCGCTTAGCGCGGCATGAAGAAGGGAAAACGCGCTGGAAAAATGCGGCGGCCTGCGGGCCGTTGCGTTTTCGATGGACGAAAAAAAGCGGGCTTATTAGCCCGCTAAAAACCACACGCTACGGGGTTAGCGCGAGGAGACCAAAGATGAAACCGAATCCGGCGGGGGGCCGGAAACGACTCCAACAGGGATGCCCCTCGGAAGGGCTTCGGTACGTGACCGACTGGCTCGCAGCGCTTCGCGTCCGCTCACACTTGGCACACGAGACCGCATCCGTGTTGAAACCGTTGAGGCCATTGTGGGCGAATTAATGACCCCTCGCGGTAACAAAGTGTTTCAGGTTGTAACGCCCGCCAGATAAGGCTTTCCGGGATTTTTTGCTGTTTTTGAGGGCCCGAAAAAGGTCATTTTTACCCATATTTTCCGCAGCGTTTTCAGCGCGTGCGCACGATGCGTTTTTCATGCGTATCAGGCTCGACGAATTGCCGATTTGCACGCGAGAAAATGCGCGGTTCGGCAGATGCCGCGCATGACGATTCATTCGTCAGAAAGATTTTGAAACGTGATTGGCCGGCGCGAAAGTCGACCGTTCGGCCAGTTCGCCGGTATCGGGCCGATTTTGCCGGCGCGTCGAAGTGTAACGGCGGCGATTCGGCCGCCGCCGCCCAACGATTTTCGCGGCCGGCGGCCGCGGGGTCGGTGCCCGCTAAAGTCGCTGCGGGACGCCGCGTGCGAGCCCGCTTACTTCAGCCATTTGTCCGAAATCGCCTGGTATTCGCCGGTCGACAGCGCGAGATGCAGCCACTGGTCCACGTACTGCTGGAACGCGACGTCGCCGCGCGGCACCATGTACGCCTTCTCGCCGAACTGGAACGGCTTGTTCGGATGCACCGAGCACAGGCCCGGATTCAGCTTTTGCTGCAGCAGCGTCTCGGACGCATCCGTCACCATCACGTCCGCCTTGCCCGCGAGGATTTGCTTGAAGATCGTTACGTTGTCCGGATAGACCGTGAGGTTCGCGTGCGTGAAATACTGCTTCGCGAAACGCTCGTTGGTGCCGCCCGGGTTCACGATCACGCGCGTTTCCGGCCGGTCGATCTGCGCGACGGTCTGGTATTTGTCGGCGTCCGCGCAGCGCACGATCGGCGTCTTGCCGTCCACGACGTACGGCTGCGTGAAGAACACGCGCTTCTGGCGCTCGAGCGTCGTCGAGACGCCGCCCACCGCGATGTCGCATTTCGCGACGAAGTCGCCGGTCAGGTTCGGCCAGCTCGTCTTCACGTAGTCGGTCTTCACGCCGAGCGACTTCGCGAGCGATTCGGCCATGTCGATGTCGATGCCCTCGAAGCGGCCGTCCGCACGGTAGTACGAATACGGCTTGTAGTCGCCCGTCGTGCAGACGCGCAGCGTGCCGCGCGCGAGCACGTCGTCGAGCCGCGAGCCGGCGCCCGGTGCGGCGGCGGCTGCGCCCGCCGCGGTCTGCGCGTGCGCGGCGGCGCAGCAAAACAACGCGGCGGCGGCGAGCGTGGCGAATGGTTTCATCGGTCTCCTCCTTCGTTTCGTTCGATATGAGCGTCCGATCATAACGGAGCCATCGCGCGCGTCATATGGCCGCCATCGCGCCGGCATGCGCAGCCTTGCGGCGGCTGTCCGGTAAAATGCCGCTTTGCCTTCGCATCGTCGCTCCTACCGTGGCCCATACCCTGCTCAACGACACCTTCCTGCGTGCGCTTCTGCGCGAGCCGACCGACTACACGCCGATCTGGCTGATGCGCCAGGCCGGCCGCTACCTGCCCGAATACAACGCGACGCGCGCACGCGCCGGCAGCTTCCTCGGTCTCGCGAAGAATCCCGACTACGCGACCGAAGTGACGCTGCAGCCGCTCGAGCGCTTTCCGCTCGACGCCGCGATCCTGTTCTCGGACATCCTGACGATTCCGGACGCGATGGGCCTCGGCCTCGACTTCCAGGTCGGCGAAGGGCCGAAGTTCGCGCATCCGGTGCGTACCGAGGCCGACGTCGCGAGGCTCGCGGTGCCGGACATCGAAGAGACGCTCGGCTACGTGACGGGCGCGGTGCGCGAGATCCGCCGCGCGCTCACCGACGGCCAGGGCCGCCAGCGCGTGCCGCTGATCGGCTTTTCGGGCAGCCCGTGGACGCTCGCGTGCTACATGGTCGAAGGCGGCGGATCGGACGATTTCCGCACCGTGAAGTCGATGGCGTATTCGCGCCCCGACCTGATGCACCGGATCCTCGACGTGAACGCGCAGGCCGTGGCGGCTTACCTGAACGCGCAGATCGAAGCGGGCGCGCAGGCCGTGATGATCTTCGATACGTGGGGCGGCGCGCTGGCGGACGGCGCGTACCAGCGCTTCTCGCTGGACTACATCCGCCGCGTGGTGGCGCAGCTCAAGCGCGAGCATGACGGCGAGCGCGTGCCGGTCATCACGTTCACGAAGGGCGGCGGGCTGTGGCTCGAGGAGATCGCGGCGACCGGCGTCGACGCGGTCGGACTCGACTGGACGGTCAACCTCGGCGCCGCGCGCGAGCGCGTCGCGGGGCGAGTCGCGCTGCAGGGCAACCTCGACCCGACGATCCTGTTTGCGCCGCCCGCCGCGGTGCGCGAGCAGGCGCGCGCGGTGCTCGACAGCTACGGCAACCATCCGGGCCATGTATTCAACCTCGGACACGGTATTTCGCAATTCACGTCGCCCGATCACGTCGCCGAACTCGTCGACGAGGTGCATAACCACAGCCGCGCGATCCGTAGCGGAGCCGCCGGCTGAACGCAAGCGCTGTCATGCTGCACTGCGGGGTGACAGCGTTTCGTTTTCGGCGCTAAACAGGGCGCAACCCCGCACCGGTTGCCGATTCAGTGCTTGTCAAGACTTGACTTATACACATTTTCCTCGTTGCAGCGCGGTAGAGCCCTGTGTCGGTCAAATTGCCTCGCTATGGTTCGGTAATTTGAATAGCAGCCTTATGGAATAAGGCTCCGCGGGGCACCGCAACAAGCGGCGAAAATCAGCGGAAAGCGCGGCCCCGCGTGCGTTGCGGCCGGTGAGCGGCGAGTTCTCAACAAAGTTATCCACAGGCTGGGCAGGGTATACGGCGATTCCTAATGCGAATCCAAAACTTAGCGCCGAATCTGAAGTTTTACTTTAAGTCCGCCGCCACGATGCGGGCGCGGATGCCGGCCGCCCATCTCGATGCGGTGCGTGCCGCCGCCGGAGCGCCGCGATGAGCGGCACCTACCTGCGCGTCGCGCTCGACCATCCGCTCGCCACCCTGTTCGACTATCGCTGCGACGCGCAACCGGCGCCCGTGCCGGGCACGCTCGTGCAGGTGCCGTTCGGCAAGCGGCAGGCGGTCGGGCTCGTCTGCGAAGTGACGACTCACACCGACGTGCCGCCGTCCCGGCTGCGCGCGGTCGACGCGATCTGCACGGACCTGCCGCCGTTGTCGCCGGACTGGCTCGCGCTCGTGTCGTTCGCCGCCGATTACTACCAGCGCGGGCGCGGCGAGGTCGCGCTGCCGGCGCTGCCGCAGGCGCTGCGCGATGCGGGGCGCTGGGGGCGGCTGCTCGCGCCCGAGGTGCGCTACCGGCCGACGGAGGCCGGCCGCGCGGCGCTGCCCGATGCGTTGCCCGCACGCGGGGCCGCGCTGCGGCGCCTCGCGCAGGCGCTGGTCGACACCGGCTCGCTCGCGCTGCCCGATGCGCGCGCGCTGCACCCGAAGGCGGCCGCGACGCTCGACGACTGGGCGGCGCGCGGTTGGGTCGACGTCGAGGAGATCGGCTGGGCCGATGCGCCTGTGCCCAAAGCTGTGGATAACCTGTTGGCAGCCGGTGGACGAACTGTGCCGCCGGCGCTCACGGACCAGCAGGCCGATGCGCTCGACGCGATCCGCGCCGCGCAGGGCTTTGCGCCGTTCCTGTTGCACGGCGTGACGGGCAGCGGCAAGACCGAGGTCTATCTGCATGCGCTCGCGTCGCTGCTCGACGCCCGGCCGGACGCGCAGGCGCTCGTGCTCGTCCCCGAAATCAACCTGACGCCGCAGTTCGAGGCCGCGTTTCGCGCGCGCTTCGCGGGTGCGCTCGCCGACGACGCGATCGTCACGCTGCACAGCGGGCTCGCCGAGGGCGAGCGGGCGCGCAACTGGCTCGCCGCGCATACGGGGCGAGCGCGGATCGTGCTCGGCACACGCCTCGCGGTGCTCGCGTCGATGCCGGCGCTCGCGCTGATCGTCGTCGACGAGGAGCACGAGCCCGCGTACAAGCAGCAGGAAGGGCTGCGCTATTCGGCACGCGATCTCGCCGTGTGGCGCGCGAAGCAGCTCGGCGTCACGGTCGTGCTCGGCTCGGCCACGCCGTCGCTCGAAAGCTGGTGGCAGGCGGAGCAGGGCCGCTACACGCGGCTCACGCTGTCGCGCCGCGCGGTGGCCGACGCGACGCTGCCGACCGTGCGGCTGATCGACCTCGAAGAGGAGCGGCGGCGCGGCCGCGCGTCGATGGGCGGGCTGTCGGGGCCGCTCGTCGCGGCGCTGAAGGCGCGGCTCGAACGCGGCGAGCAGAGTCTCGTGTTCCTGAACCGGCGCGGTTACGCGCCGCAGCTCGCGTGCGACGCATGCGGCTGGGTCGCGGGCTGCCCGCGCTGCAGCGCGTACGTCGTGCTGCACAAACCCGAGCATGCGCTGCGCTGCCATCACTGCGGCTGGGAAGCCCGCATTCCGCGATCGTGCCCCGAGTGCGGGAACGTCGACATCGCGCCGCTCGGGCGCGGCACGCAACGCATCGAGGAGGCGCTCGCCGAGGCCGTGCCGGGCGCGCGCGTGCTGCGGATCGACGCGGACAGCACGCGCCGCAAGGGTAGTGCGCAGGCGCTTTTCTCCGATGTGCATGCGGGCGAGGTCGACATCCTCGTCGGCACGCAGATGATCGCGAAGGGGCACGACTTCCAGCGCGTGTCGCTCGTCGGCGTGCTCAATGCCGACACGGCGCTGTTCTCGCATGACTTCCGCGCGAGCGAACGGCTGTTCGCGCAACTGATGCAGGTGAGCGGCCGCGCGGGGCGCGCCGGGCTGCCGGGCGAGGTGCTCGTGCAGACGCGCTACCCGCGTCACGCGCTGTATCACGCGCTCGGGCGGCAGGACTACGTCGGCTTCGCGAATTCGACGCTCGGCGAGCGCCGCGACGCGCACCTGCCGCCGTTCGTCTACCAGGCGCTGCTGCGCGCCGAGGGGCGCACGCTCGACGCGGCGCTCGCGTTCCTGCTGCAAGCCGCGGCCGCATTGCCGGGGTTGCCGGGCGCCGATCGCGTGACCGTGTACGACGCGGTGCCGATGACGATCGTCAAGGTCGCGAACGTCCACCGCGCGCAGTTGCTGCTCGAAAGCGCGTCGCGGGCGGCGCTCCAGCATGCGCTGCGCGCGTGGCAGCCGGAGCTGCGCGCGCTGAAGGGCGTGCTGCGGTGGAGCGTCGAGGTCGATCCGCTGGATATCTGAGCGGCGCGCCATGCGGCCGTCGTGCCGAGTGCCGCACACCGCACACCGCACACCGCACACCGCACACCGCACACCGCACACCGCACACCGCACACCGCACACCGCACACCGCACACCGCACACCACGTGCCGCTGCGTCGACGCCCGGGCCGTCGGGCAGCCCCGAACCGTCTCTTGCCGCACGGCCGCCCCCTGGGCGCCCCCCAGTGCAACCCGTTTTCGTCCGCCGCCACGCGCGGGGAAGGTTGCGCACGCATGTCAAATCGGCCTGCTCAGGGAAAACACCGATCCCCCGACCACGGGCAACTCCTAGGTTGCAACCGCATAAGTGGCTGATTATATTGACTAACCCAAGGGTGCAACCCATCTCGCAATTTGGTTGCACCTTTTTATTGCGTGCCGTAGGATTTCGCGCATCCTCTCACACCACATTGCCGGGCTCGCACCGGCGCACGAACCCACCATGGCAAGCACGACTCTCGGCGTCAAGGTCGACGACCTTCTCCGCTCGCGCCTCAAGGACGCAGCCGCGCGTCTCGAGCGCACCCCCCACTGGCTGATCAAGCAGGCGATCTTCGCGTATCTCGAGCGGATCGAGCACGGCCAGTTGCCGCCCGAGCTGTCGGGCCACAGCGGCGTCACGGAGCTCGCCGACGGGCAGGCTGCGGACGGCGACGACGACAACTCGCCGCATCCGTTCCTCGAATTCGCGCAGAACGTGCAGCCGCAATCGGTGCTGCGCGCGGCGATCACGGCCGCGTACCGCCGCCCCGAGCCGGAATGCGTGCCGTTCCTGCTCGGCCAGGCGCGCCTGCCCGCGAACCTGCAGGCGGACGTGCAGGCGCTCGCGACGAAGCTCGTCGAGGCGCTGCGCGAGAAGAGCTCGGGCGGCGGCGTCGAAGGGCTGATCCACGAATTCTCGCTGTCGAGCCAGGAAGGCGTCGCGCTGATGTGCCTCGCCGAGGCGCTGCTGCGCATTCCCGATCGCGCGACGCGCGATGCGTTGATCCGCGACAAGATCAGCAAGGGCGACTGGCGCTCGCACGTCGGCCACGCGCCGTCGCTGTTCGTAAACGCGGCGACCTGGGGGCTGATGATCACCGGCAAGCTCGTGACGACCAACAGCGAAGCGGGGCTGTCGTCGGCGCTCACGCGCCTGATCGGCCGCGGCGGCGAGCCGCTGATCCGCAAGGGCGTCGACATGGCGATGCGCCTGATGGGCGAGCAGTTCGTCACCGGCGAGACGATCTCCGAAGCGCTCGCGAACAGCCGCAAGTACGAAGCACGCGGCTTCCGCTACTCGTACGACATGCTCGGCGAAGCGGCGACGACCGAAGAGGACGCGCAGCGCTACTACGCGTCGTACGAACAGGCGATCCACGCGATCGGCAAGGCGGCCGGCGGCCGCGGCATCTACGAAGGGCCGGGCATCTCGATCAAGCTGTCGGCGCTGCACGCGCGCTACTCGCGCTCGCAGCAGGACCGCACGATGAGCGAGCTGCTGCCGCGCGTGCGCGCGCTCGCGCTGCTCGCGCGCCGCTACGACATCGGCCTGAACATCGACGCGGAAGAAGCCGACCGCCTCGAACTGTCGCTCGACCTGCTCGAGGCGCTGTGCTTCGATCCGGATCTCGCGGGCTGGAACGGCATCGGCTTCGTGGTGCAGGGCTACCAGAAGCGCTGCCCGTTCGTGATCGACTACCTGATCGATCTCGCGCGCCGCAGCCGTCACCGCCTGATGATCCGCCTGGTCAAGGGCGCGTACTGGGATACCGAGATCAAGCGTGCGCAGGTCGACGGCCTCGAAGGTTATCCGGTCTATACGCGCAAGATCTACACGGACGTGTCGTACCTCGCGTGCGCGAAGAAGCTGCTCGCCGCACCCGACGCCGTCTATCCGCAGTTCGCGACGCACAACGCGTACACGCTCGCCGCGATCTACCAGCTCGCGGGCCAGAACTACTACCCGGGCCAGTATGAATTCCAGTGCCTGCACGGGATGGGCGAGCCGCTGTACGAGGAAGTCACCGGCCGCGACAAGCTGAACCGGCCGTGCCGCGTGTACGCACCGGTCGGCACGCACGAGACGCTGCTCGCGTACCTGGTGCGCCGCCTGCTGGAAAACGGCGCGAACACGTCGTTCGTGAACCGCATCGCGGACAAGACCGTGTCGGTGAAGGAACTGGTCGCCGATCCGGTCGACGAAGCGTCGAAGGTCGTGCCGCTCGGCGCGCCGCACGCGAAGATCCCGCTGCCGCGCAACCTGTACGGCGACGAGCGTCCCAACTCGATGGGCCTCGACCTGTCGAACGAACACCGCCTCGCGTCGCTGTCGTCCGCGCTGCTCGCGAGCGCGCACTTCCCGTGGCGCGCGGCGCCGATGCTCGCCGACGACACGCTCGCCGACGCGCCGGCCCGCGACGTGCGCAACCCGGCCGACCAGCGCGACACCGTCGGCACCGTCAGCGAAGCGACGGCCGAACACGTGAGCGCGGCACTCGCGCATGCGGTGGCTGCCGCGCCGATCTGGCAGGCGACGCCGGTCGACGCACGCGCCGATTGCCTGGTGCGCGCGGCCGACCTGCTCGAAGCGCAGATGCACACGCTGATGGGCCTGATCGTGCGCGAAGCCGGCAAGTCGCTGCCGAACGCGATCGCCGAGATCCGCGAAGCGGTCGACTTCCTGCGCTACTACGCCGCGCAGATCCGCGACGAATTCTCGAACGACACGCACCGTCCGCTCGGCCCCGTGGTCTGCATCAGCCCGTGGAACTTCCCGCTCGCGATCTTCATGGGCCAGGTGGCCGCCGCGCTCGCGGCCGGCAACACGGTGCTCGCGAAGCCGGCCGAACAGACGCCGCTGATCGCCGCCCAGGCCGTGCGCCTGCTGCGCGAGGCCGGCGTGCCGGCCGGCGCGGTGCAACTGCTGCCGGGCGACGGCGAGACCGTCGGTGCGGCGCTGGTCGCCGATCCGCGCACGCGTGCGGTGATGTTCACCGGTTCGACCGAAGTCGCGCGCCTGATCAACAAGACGCTGTCGGCGCGCCTCGACCCGGACGGCAAGCCGATCCCGCTGATCGCGGAAACCGGCGGCCAGAACGCGATGATCGTCGACTCGTCGGCGCTCGCGGAGCAGGTTGTCGCGGACGTGATGCAGTCGTCGTTCGACTCGGCCGGTCAACGGTGTTCGGCGCTGCGCGTTCTGTGTCTGCAGGACGATGTCGCGGACCGCACGCTGACGATGCTGAAGGGCGCGATGCACGAGCTGGCGCTCGGCAACCCCGACCGGCTGTCGACGGACGTCGGCCCGGTGATCGACGGTGAAGCGAAGCAGACGATCGACACGCACGTAGCGGCGATGAAGGAGAAGGGCCACGCGGTCACGCAGCTGCCGGCGCCGGAAGCCTGCGCGCACGGCACGTTCGTGCCGCCGACGCTGATCGAGATCGGCAGCATCGACGAGCTGAAGCGCGAAGTGTTCGGCCCCGTGCTGCACGTGGTGCGCTACCGCCGCAGCCAGCTCGACAAGCTGCTCGAACAGATCCGCGCGACCGGTTACGGGCTGACGCTCGGCATCCACACGCGGATCGACGAGACGATCGCGCACGTTATCTCGAATGCGCACGTGGGCAACATCTACGTGAACCGCAACGTGATCGGCGCGGTGGTCGGCGTGCAGCCGTTCGGCGGCGAAGGGCTGTCGGGCACGGGCCCGAAGGCCGGCGGCGCGCTGTACCTGCAGCGCCTGCTCGCGACGCGTCCGTCGGGCCTGCCGCGTTCGCTTGCGCAGATGCTGATCGCGGACGGCGCGGTCGAAGGCGATGCGCGCGGCAACCCGGCGGCAGCGCTCACGACGCTGCGCGACTGGCTGATCGAGCAGCGCGAGCCGGCACTGGCCGCGCGTTGCGACGGTTACCTGGCGCAGGTGCCGGCCGGTGCGACCGCCGTGCTGACCGGCCCGACGGGCGAGCGAAACACGTATACACTCGGCCCGCGCGGCACGGTGCTGTGTGTCGCGGCGACGCCGGGCGGCGCGCGCGCGCAGTTCGCGGCGGTGCTGGCGACCGGCAACC